>DASZPR010000553.1:0-3589 GCA_035550235.1 Verrucomicrobiia bacterium
TTCGGCGATAATGGGATCCGCGACGCGAATTGTGCCGGACCGGACAACTTCGGCCATGACTCCCTGGCGGTTGTTCTCCATCAATGCGCGAAGACCGACGCAAATCGCATCCATCTGCTGGCAAGGGGTGCGCCCTTCGTAGAAAAACAAAATCGCCTCGCCAATTTTGACGCGCTGGCCGATGAGTTGAATCAGGTCAATGCCTTCGGTCTCGATATTGGCGCGAACTCTCCCGGGTGCAATGGACGCGAGCCCCAATGTCGTCGCGTGTTCCGCGATCTGCTCACGTTCCATCAATGAAACTTGCCGCCGGCTGGGTTTGCCTGTGCTACGGCTGATTTTCCCAAAATAACGCGGCTCGCCGAAAATGCCCTTGGCTTCGACGACCTTGATTTCGTTCACCGCTTGCAACGGCTTCTCGGATTCCGTCGGATGGAGGTGCAACGACACTACGCGACCCACGGAACTCGGCGATTTCGGATTCATGCGCCCCATTATTGTCACCCCGCCGGAAATCGCAAGCGGCCACAGCTCATAATTCCTCCCTCCGATTCGCGCACGCAAACTTCAATGTTGGACGTTCCCCCGGGCCAAAGGGACTTGCCCTGTCGACCGTCACACCTATAATTTCGCGCGTGCTCGACATCAAACTCATTCGTGAGAAACCGGATTTTGTGCGTCAACGCCTCGCTTCCCGCGGCGCCGGCGACGAGGCCCTGGTTGAAAAAATCCTCCAGACCGACGACGCCCGGCGCAAATTGCTGGCGGAAGTCGAGACCCTGAAATCGCAACGCAACAAAGCCTCCAAGGAAATCGGCGCCCTCATGGGGCAAAAGAAAATCGAAGAAGCCGAGGCCAAGAAAAAAGAGACGCGCGAACTGGGCGACCGCATCACACAACTCGACAAGGAAGTTGCCGAGTGCGATGCCAAACGCGATGAGTTGATGCTGCAGCTTCCAAATCTGCCGCACGAATCCGTTCCGGCGGGTAAAAGCGCGGAAGACAATCCCGTCGTCCGAACCTTCGCGGAGAAGCCGGCCTTCGCCTTCAAGCCAAAGACCCACGTTGAACTTTGCGAGAGTTTGAAGCTCGTCGATTTCGCCCGGGCCGCGAAATTGTCCGGCAGCGGTTTTATTCTCTACACCCATTGGGGCGCGAAATTGGAACGCGCGCTCATTCAATTCCTGCTCGACCTGCACACGCAGGAACACGGTTACACTGAAGTATCGCCGCCGCACATGGTCGCGCCGCATTGCCTGGTCGGCGTGGGGCAATTCCCGAAGTTCAGGGACCAATATTACGGCGTTGCCGAAGGTGATAAAACGGAAGAACTCGGCAAGCTCTATCTGATTCCCACCGCCGAGACGCCTGTGGCGAATATTCATCGCGAGGAAATCCTTAAGGAAAACCAGTTGCCCATCAACTACTGCGCTTACACGCCGTGTTTCCGCGGTGAAGCGGGCGCGGCCGGCGTGGGCACGCGCGGCATGATTCGCGTGCATCAGTTCGACAAGGTGGAATTGATCAAGATCGTTCCACCCGAGCGCGGCTACGAGGAGCACGATAAAATGGTGGCGAACGCCGAACGCGTCCTGCAATTGCTGGGGCTGCATTATCGCGTCGTCCTCTTGTGCACTGGCGACATGGGTTTCGGCAGCGCGAAAACCTATGACATCGAAGTGTGGGCGCCGGGGCAGGGGAGTTATCTCGAAGTGTCGAGCGTTTCGAACTGCGAAGATTTCCAGGCGCGCCGAATGAATCTGCGATTTAAAACTGAAGCCGGCGAAAATAAATTCCCACACATTCTCAACGGCAGCGGCACCGCGCTCGCGCGCCTGTTCGTCGCGCTCATCGAAACTTTTCAGCAAGCGGACGGCAGCGTTTCGATTCCCGCGAAGTTGCAGCCGTATTTGAAAACGGACCGAATTCAGCCGTAAAAATGGACAAACAAATCACTTTAGCATCCCTTTCGGGATCTCATTGGATGTTGGTTGCTGGTTGTTCGATGTTGGATGTTTTCCAGGTTCATAAGCGAGGCGCATCTTTGCCTTTCCTAAAATCCGTATTGATTCCCATCCGTTCCCGGTCTCTGTTTTAACATGAAACTCCTGCTCGCCAGCAGCGAAGTCCATCCGTATTCGAAAACGGGCGGGCTGGCCGACATGGTGGGTGCGCTCGCGAAATCGCTCGCCCACGCCGGCCACACGGTCAGTCTCATCACGCCCCTCTACGCGGGCATTCACGAAAAATTCCCGAACCTTTTACCGCTCAAAATCAAACTCGACCTCCCGCTCGGCGCGCGGAATGTCCCCGGCGATATCTGGACCCTCTCGCCGGTGGAAAATCTGACGGTTTATTTTATCGATCAACCGGAATTTTATTTTCGGCATTCGCCGTACCTGCAACCGGACGGCATCAGCTATCCGGACAACGACGAGCGATTTATTTTCTTTTCGAAAGCCGTCGTCCATTTGACGCAGCACGTGTTGAAGCCCGACCTTGTGCACGTCCATGATTGGCAGGTCGGTTTCGTGCCGCTACTGATGCGTCACGAAAAGCTCACTGGCGGGTGGACCAACCCTCCGCCCACGATCCTGACGATTCACAATCTCGCCTACCAGGGGACCTTCCCAGCCTGGCGCTACAGCTACACGAATCTCCCGTGGGATTATTTCAATTCCAACGGTGTGGAATTCTACGGCCAGATGAATTGCCTCAAGGCCGGCATCGCCTTCGCGGACATCGTCTCAACTGTCAGCCCGCGTTACGCGCGTGAAATTACCACGCAGGAATACGGCTGCGGCTTGGAAGGCTTGTTGCAAGTGCGGCAGGACGTTCTCATCGGCATCCTGAACGGCGTGGATTACGAAGAGTGGAATACCACGCACAATCCTCATCTTAAACATGCCTACTCGGCGGATAAATTGGGTGGCAAAACCGCAAACAAACTGGATCTGCAACGGGAACTTGGGCTGCCTGTCGATGCTCGTATTCCGTTGTTTGGCAGTATTACGCGGCTCGCGGATCAAAAAGGCGTGGATATTTTACTGGGGGCATTGGAGGAAATGCTCAGCGCCGAGATGCAATTTGTCGTTCTCGGCAGCGGCGACCCTAAGTTTGAGGAAGGTTATCGGGATCTGGCGAGGCGCTATCCGACGAAAGTCAGCGCCCGGATCGGGTTCAACCAGGTGTTGTCCCAGCAAATCGAGGCCGGGTGTGATTTTTTTATCATGCCTTCCCGATTTGAGCCATGTGGCCTGAATCAGATGTACAGTCTCCATTATGGGACAGTGCCGATTGTCCGGATTACAGGCGGTCTTGATGATTCAGTGACAGATATTTCGGAAGATCGCGACCGGGCGGATGGAATAAAATTTGCTGAATACTCGAGCAACGTTTTGGCAAAAGGCATCCGCAAGGCGCTCGCGCTTTTTGGCGAGCCGGAGTTGCTCACGCATTACCGCATCAACGGAATGACCGTGGACTTCTCCTGGGAAAAAACAGCGCGGAAATACGTGGAAGTTTATCAACGCCTTCTAAAACGATGAATTTCAAAATCACAGTCGCGAATGAAGTGGCGGGCAGTTTT
>DASZPR010000554.1:0-2098 GCA_035550235.1 Verrucomicrobiia bacterium
GGACGCGCTGAAAGAAGTGATGGCGAAGACCGAATTCGGCACCTTCGGCGATTACGATTGGTCGGGCGATTACAAGCGGCTCGCGCAATCCGCCGACAGCGGCCAGCGCAAACAGGAGCCCGTCATTGCGGAGGAAGGTGACTATCCGAACGGCGTGATCCTTATCAAAGCCGGTTTCGGGCGCGTGAGCCAGAAATTCGGCAACGGCCATCGCACACTGAACTACCTGGGCGCAGGACAGATTTACGGCCTGCAGGAAATCGCGCACAACTGGCAGAACCCCAAAGCGCCAGTACCGTTGCAATACACATTACGCGTCATCGGCTACACGCACGTGATCGTCATCCCCACTTCCGTGATGGAAGCCGTGGTGCTGCCCGCATTGCCTCCGGAGGAATTACCGCCGCCGGTTATGCTCGTGACGGAAGAAGACTCGGCGCCGCCCGCAGAAATGGATGCGAGCGCAAAAATCGGCGCCGACATGCTCGAATTTCTCACCGAGAACCGCCTCTTCAACGGCACGGCAACCATGATGATCGACTTGGACCGCTGCACGCGTTGCGATGATTGCGTCCGCGCCTGCGCCACCGCGCACGACAACAACCCGCGCTTTCTTCGGCACGGACCGGTCAGCGGGCGGCTTATGGTCGCGAACGCTTGCATGCATTGCGTGGATCCCGTGTGCATGATCGGCTGCCCGACGGGCGCGATTCATCGCGACGCATTCGGTGGCGAAGTCGTCATCAATCCGGCGACGTGCATCGGCTGCAAATCGTGCTTCAACAATTGTCCGTACGACGCGATTCGCATGGTCGAAGTGCGCGACGAAGAAGGCGAATTTCTCGTCGACAAGGAAATGAAACCGATTTTGAAGGCTACCAAGTGCGATTTGTGCGTGGAACAAATCACCGGCCCATCGTGCCAGCGCGCGTGCCCGCACGGCGCGTTGGTGCGAGTCAATTTGAATGATCTGGATGCGTTTGCGAAGTGGTTGAAGAAATGAATCCGCCCCCTTTTGATGAACCCCAAAAACATCCAACAACCAACATCGAACACCCAACATCCAATGGATTACCAACCCGGGAATAATTGGATGTTCGATGTTGGGTGTTGGATGTTGGTTGTTTTCAAACTTGTTGAATTTAAGAAATGACGGCGTTCTCCAAACAACGCGCTGCCGGGCTGACGCTGTTCATCCTCAGTTCGGTGCTCATTGTTTCGCTGCACGCCGAATACACGGGCGTAATGCCCGGATTGGCTTATCTCAGCGGCTGGCTTTTGTTCGCCGTGATGCTCGTCCTTACTTTTTACAATGCGCGCAAAAAACTTTCATTCCTCCCGCTGCTCACGTCGGAAGGCTGGCTGCAATTTCACATCTACGCCGCGCTGTTCACCGCGGTGCTGTTTTGCGTTCACATCAGTTACAAAATTCCCACAGGCTGGTTCGAGGGGATACTCGCCTGGCTCTATATATTAGTGATGGCGAGCGGTTTTTTTGGACTGTTCGCCTCACGCGGCATCCCTAAGCGGCTCACGACGCGCGGCGGTGAGGTTTTGTTCGAGCGCATCCCCGGTATTCGCCGGCAATTGCAGGAGCGCGCCGAAGCGCTGGCGTTGAAATCCGTCGAGGAAGTGAAGTCGTCGACCATCGCTGATTTTTATGTGCGCGAGCTCAAGGAATTTTTTGGCGGCACACGCAACGTCATTCCGCATTGGCTCGAAGTCCGCACGCCTCTGAATTCCATTCTCAACAAAATCGCCGACCTGAATCGTTACCTCAACGAATCCGAACGCGCGACCATGAATGAGATCGCCACGCTCGTGCGGCAAAAGGATGGGTTGGATTATCATTACTCGCTGCAACTCGTGCTCAAGCTCTGGTTGTTCGTCCACATTCCACTGACCTACAGCCTGCTGCTCTGGACGCTCGCGCACATCGTGCTGGTGTTCGCGTACTCGGGAGGCGCGCGATGAAAGAGCAATTGCCCGCGCCGGATTTCAACCGGCATCAGTACGAGCGCCCGAACCAAAATTGGATTTGCGGTCACGCCGGAGAAGGCAAGCCGTGCCGTATCGGTCCCGATGGCAAAGGCCATTG
>DASZPR010000555.1:0-4489 GCA_035550235.1 Verrucomicrobiia bacterium
TCCGTGGTCGCGGCGCGCAGATTGGCCTGGACGACGTTGGCCACGAAACAAAAGTCGCGGCTCGTTTCACCGTCGCCGTTGATGTAAACCGGTTGTTCCTGCAGCATCGCGGAAATCCATTTCGGAATCACCGCGGCGTAAACGCCATTCGGATCCTGCCGCGGACCGAAGACATTGAAGTAACGAAGGCCGATGTACTCCGTGCCGTAACATTTCGCGAAAACATCCGCGTAGAGTTCATTGATGCGCTTCGAGACGGCGTAGGGCGAGAGGCAATTTCCAATCGCGCTCTCCACTTTGGGCAACGCCGGATGGTCGCCGTAGACCGAACTGCTGGACGCGTAGACGAAGCGTTTCACCTTCGCATCTTTGGCGGCGGTGATCATGTTCAGGAAGCCATCGACATTGTTTTGATGCGTGTAAATCGGGTTGGCGATGGAGCGCGGGACGGAGCCGATGGCGGCTTGATGCAGGACGTAATCCGCCCCGGCGCACGCGCGTTGGCATGTCTCGAGATCGGTGGTGTCACCGCGAATGAAAAGAAAATTCTCCCAGAGGCGTTCGCCGACGAGCTGGCGCACATCATCCAGATTTCGCTGATGGCCGGTGGCGAAATTATCGAGGCCAACGACGGATTGGTTTGCGCGCAAAAGGGCTTCCAGCAGGTTGGAGCCGATGAAACCGGCCACGCCGGTGAGCAGCCAGGTTTTGCGTGTGGCGTTTAGGTTAAGTGGTTCAATGACGTTCACAGGATTAATTTCTAGGGATGGAAAAAGAAACGGGCGTATACGTAACCGACTCCTTCGCCGATGAGTTCCTTCACGCCTTCGCTGTATTTCCACCAACGTTTCGGATCATATTCGCGATTTTCAACCGAGATAATGCCCACGGTGGCCTGCCCCTTGAATGCCTCTTCAAACAGCAACCGGCTGCGCCGCGCGTGAGGTCCGAGCGTCACGAGGTTGAAGCTCTTCATGGGAACATTGTTGGTCTCGACCCATTTTCTCAAGGCCACGGCGGACTCGAAGGTACGGTTGCGATATTTAATATGGGCCGGCACGGCCTGCACCAAATCCATGTCCATGCCCAGCCACTTCATCCGCTTGGCGCATTCGAACGCAGTACTATCAGCCGGCTCAATATTAACGCCAGTCAACGGATCTGCGCCCACGGTAAAAACCTTCACATACGGTTTGCTCTTGAATTCCGCAATGCTTTCTTCCACGGCGTAATTCGGGACCCAGCCTTCCACTACCAGATACTGCGTATCCACGCGCTCCGTCACCGCCAAAAATCCGTGGACCCAATTGATGAAACCGATCGCGAATAGAACCAGCGCGATGAATGCCACGAACCGCCCGCGCCAGGAGAGCACCCATTTTTCTTTGCGCTGAAGGAGGCCGAAGCATCGGCGCTTCGGTTTTTCCGGAATGGATTTCTTGTCCGAGGGTTTCGCCGCTTCTTTATTCGGCTTGGCTGACGGAACCGGAGTTGCCAGCGACGCGTTCGGCCCTCGCTTCTTGCTCATTGCTGCGCGCCTTTCTGCGACGCATACAACAAATTGGTGAGCGAATAGAACAATTGAGCCTGCGGCCAGCGCAGGAACGGAAACGTGTGCTTGAATCCCTTCTTGAACACGCGGGTCACAAAATGGCCGTCGGGAAGCTGATACTTGCCACACAACTTACCGGCGAGGCTTTGCGCCAGGTCAAAGGCGTCCGGAATAAAATCCTTCAACAACGCTCCGAGCGTGATGGCTTCCGCGAAATTATACATTTCGAGCTTCACGATTTGCTTGCGCGGTTCGATCGCGAACGATTTGGGATCGCCCACGGCATCAAACAATTCGCGGCGATAAAACTCCCAACCTTTTTTGACGGCGGCATCCACCGCGGGATTTTTCAGGCGTTGATTGATTTTGTACAGATTTTTCAGCACGAACGCCGTGTGAAAATTATCGATGAATCCCTCGCCGGAACCTTCCGTGGCATACAACCACGCGCCATCCGCGCGCTGGCTTTGCAAAATGAAGTTCAAGTTGCGCTGTGCTTTGGCTTTGTACTCGGGAAGATTGAACCGCGCATCCGCTTCGAATAATACCCACGCGCGATAGGCACTGGCGTTCACGACCTTCGTGGCGTCCATCGGCGAATAGCTCGCGGCCGCGGCGTCGGGGCTCGTGGGCGTATCTTTCAGATCGGTGTAAACGAACGTCGCGATAGAACGTGCGATGTCCAGGTAACGCTGCTCGCCGGTCGCATCATAAAGCCCGAGGTAAGCCGCGAAACAATATGGCGTGCAGGTGATGTAGGGCGTGTTTTTTTTCCAGAGACCGCGATTGTTTTGCCAATCGAATGGGTAGCCCCAGCACTTGCCGCTGTAACCGGAAACACTGTATTGCAGCATGTCCTCGCCAAGACGAATGGCTGTTTCCAGATATTTCTTTTCGCCGGTGACGCGATACAAGTTCAGAAAAGCCGTTGTCAACTGACCATCCGCTGTGCCGAACCGGTCCTTCTTCACGAACCAACTGCGCAGCGAAGGACACAGGGCTTCCAACAAAATAATCGGAGCGATGAACGGCAGACCGATTTTGCCTTTTTCGTAATAAGTGCGCCGTGCGAAAAGGCCGTACTTTGTGCCCCACACGTCGTAGGGATCGAAACTCGCAAAGCCGTTCTTCTCCAGCCAGCCTTCGAAACGCTTGATGCCTTCCGATACCTGCTGACTCACGGCCGCATTCTCAGCCTGCGTCCGCTCGTGGCGAACGCGATTGGCCGCCGGCGCTTGATTTTGCATCGGAGCTGTTACCGTCGTGGATTCCATGCGATGAACGGATTAGCTCGCGAGCGAAAGCACCGCCGCCGCTTCTTTGGGAGCATGCCCATTTAATTTGGGACGCAACAATTCGGCAATTTCTCCAAAGCCGGAAACCTTCAACCCACCAGCGGCCTTGGCGAGTGCCAGAAATTTATCAAACGCCGCATCGTCCGTGTGCTCTTTCGTGTGACCGATGAGGACCACCACGTCGACATCGTTTCTGGCGGCGGGCGCCGATTTGATCCAACTCACCAGCGTGTGCGGCGATTGATTATGAAAATCCAATTTAATCGGGACCGGCTGCGCGAGAAATTTTAAGATGCTGACCGGGTTCTTTTTGACGCCGAGCTTTTGCACCATGTCGGCCCGCTGCGCCTTCGGAATGTTCTTGGAAAATTTCGCGCGCAATCGGCGTACGGTGAATTGCTGAAACCGGCGGCGCATGCGCGAATAAATCGGCACTTCCCAGATAGGACCGGCGGCGTCCACTTCGATCACATCGCGGCTCACGCGCCATGGCTCCTTGTCCGAAGGCGCTTTGCGGTAATCGAGGCCACTGCCGTAGCCCTTGGCTTGCACGAGCCCTTTCACCACCGATGAATCAATCACGAATCCATTTTTCGCGAGCGCGGGCAAAAGTTTTGTTCCGGGTTGCGCGGAAAAGGCGCCCGCGCGATATACGGTGACTTTTTGCTGTTTGCCACCAGCTTCGGCGAGCATTTTTTCAATCACGGCCTGGCGGTCGGCGATGAACCTGTCCGTTTCTTCCTGCGTTTCGAACAGCGAATCGACCGTCATCTTGTCGCTCTCAAGAATCCACTTCCCATTTTTGTAATCCGCGCGATACCACTGCGGATGCAAGTGCAGTTGGATGTCATGGCCGCGCCGGGCGAGTGAAATAATCTGCTGGCGAATCAAGGCTGCGGGATCGTAGCCGAGATTCGCGACAAGCGCGGGACGGAATTTTTCGAATGCGAGATATTCCTCCACTTCAAAAAACACCGTCAAAGGAGCACCGTATTTCTCGCACAGTTTTGCCATGCGTTCGGTGGGATCGGTGACATGCTGCCGCACATCGCCTTCGCCATTGCCGAAAATTTCGTAATCCACGCTCACCACCATGTGGCGCGGTGCGCACCCGCAGTGTGCGTGGGAACATTTATGATTGCGTGACATTTCTGTTATTTCGTCAAATTGCTTCGCCCGGAATTCACGCTTTCGCGCGTTCAGTCCGCCTCTTCGCGGAGATACTCCACGATTTTAGCGACGGACTCCTGCAGGCTCAACTTATGAGTCGGCAATTCGAGCTCCGGCTTGAGCGGAGCTTCGTAGGGAGCGGAAATTCCGGTGAAATCCTTAATTTCGTTCGCGCGCGCCTTGGCGTAGAGGCCCTTGGGATCGCGCGTTTCGCAGACGTTCAGGGGAGCGTTGATGAAGACTTCCACAAACGAACCGGGTTCCATGCGCTCGCGCACGGCGTCGCGGTCGGCGCGGTAAGGCGAAATGAAAGCGGTGATGCAAATGAATCCGGCGTCGGCCATGATCTTGGCCATTTCGCCGATGCGGCGAATGTTTTCGCGGCGATCATCCGGCGAAAATCCGAGGTCGGAGCAAAGACCGTGGCGCACTTTGTCGCCATCGAGCACATAGGCCTGCATGCCGAGGTTGA
>DASZPR010000556.1:0-9078 GCA_035550235.1 Verrucomicrobiia bacterium
GGCAAATTTGGTGAAGTAGTTCAACGCAATGCGGAGGACTTCAAAGACGTGCTTTTTGATTTTAACCAGATGGGCGAAGCGCCTCAGAAATTCTGGGCAGGCTTCCTAGACCTTATCCCGGCCAAAGAAATATCAGACAAACTTACCGAGGCATTTGAATCTCTGGACATCGTAGGCATTGGTCAGAAAGCCGGAGCGTGGGTTAAGCTCGTTATCGACTCCTGGAAACAGGGCAGGATTGATGAAATCATCGGCTTGACCATTCAGGCCGGTCTTGAGATTGGCGAGCAAGGCTTTGCAAAGCTTAGGGAAAAAATCGAACAACTCTTTTCCAGCAATTCTTTCAAACTCATTGGGGTAAGCCTGGCAATTGAAATCACTAAAGGCATTGCGGACGCCTTTATTGACGTTGCTGTGCTGCTTGGCGAGGGGTTTATCCGACTTTCGGCGCTCATTGGTCAGACGATCGAGGACGCCATCACTGGCGCGATTAACAAGGCTATCACATATATCGACGCCCACCCGAAACTTGCCAAGCTATTCGGGGGTCCGTTCAAAACTATCCAGCCAGAAGACGTAAACGCGGAAGCTGACCAGCAAATTGAGCAGATGAAGGCCGGAGCGGATATTTTGAAAAACGCTATTGGCGAGTTTTTTGACAAGGGCACAAAGGCCGCGAAGGAACTTTGGGGCGTCCCTGGCACAACTAACCAGGGGCAATCGGCGGTTGCAAAACTAAACTCCCTGCTTTCCGAACAGATCAAACTCCGACAATCGGTCAAGACCGAAGAAGACAAAGAAAACGGCGCGGTTGTCCAAGCGTTCGACACGAAAGAATTTTTGGCAAAGCAAGAGCTTGCGCTGAATCAGGACTTGCTCAAGGTCAAACAGCAGATTTCACAACTCGACAGCGACTTTACCAAAACGAACGCGCAAAAGTATGCCATTAAGAAAGGCTTGCTGAATCAGGAAATTGGTTCCTATCAAGGCGCGATTGACCAAAACAATTCGCTGATAGGCTCCAATGCGACTACGCCGGACGATAAGCTCGCGCTCGCTCGGACAAACGAGCGGCTTTCTACCGGGCTTGTCGGCGCTCAGGATTCGCTATCGCAGATGGGCGCTAACCCTAACAGCTTTGGGGACCAGTTCACCGCCAAATTTACCGACATGCAAAACAAGTTCGGGACCATGGCGCAGGAAATGGCCAGCACTTTCGAAAGCGTTTTTGACACTTCCATTAATTCCATTTCCAAGGGAATTACGGGACTGATCGAAGGAACGGAGCGATGGGGACAGGCATTGCGCGAAATCGGCTCAAGCATCCTGAATTCCATTATTCAGGCCATTGTCAAAATGTTTGTTACGTGGATTCTGCAAATGACCATTCTTGCGCTTCTGCAAAAACTGTTCGGCAAACAGTCCAATCAGCAAGCGGCGCAATCGGCTGCGGCCTGGGGACCGGCTGCGGTAGCGGCCAGCATCGCGAGCTATGGCGCGGCGGCGGGCGTTGGCACTGCTGCGGCACTCGCGGGCATTGCGCTTGGCGCGGCTTTCGCGGGCGCGCTCAGCGGCGGCTCTGGCTTCGCGGACGGTGGTTTTACCGGAACGGGCGGAAAATATGAACCGGCTGGAATTGTTCACCGTGGCGAATACGTAATGCCAGCGGCGGCGGTCAGCCGTATCGGTGTTCCGGCCTTGGAAGCCATTCGCCAAGGCGATACCGGCGCGGCCAATATCACGAGCGAGAATCACGTCCATCTGTGGCAAGATCAAGCTTCCATAGTGCGATTCCTGCGCGACAACCCGGACGCGCAGCACGTCATAATTGATACCCTGGGCCAGAATATCAGCAGGTTCACATAAAAGGATTGTTGAAAAATCGGACAAGACCGATTATCTAAAGCGCGGGTGTTGAACACCCGCGCTCTTTTTTTGTTGCAATTTCGTTTCGCCTGATGCCTAATCGCGGCGGCTTTCGTAGAAGGAAAGCTTCGCCACTGTAAAGCGGATTAATCACCCGCGAAGGCGATCAGATGCAGTCCAATTGCCCGTTGCTGGATAACTTCCTTGGTGATTCTCGGAAGTAAAAAGGCTTCTACCTTTCCGGCAACGGGTTTTTATTACGCTAACCATGTTAAAAGCAGGAACAAAAAGAGCGTCTTCCGAGGCGCATAAACACTCCAACAAAAACCACAACGGCGAAACCTTTGTCGCTGTTAAAGGCAAAATCAGCACTATCCTTTTTCCGAAGGACGACTATGATTTTGTGAAGCGCGTTGCGGAAAAAGAAACAGGCGGAGATATTCACGAGGCGATAAACAAAATTGTTCGGGAAGGCGAAAAGGCAAAGCTTCCCAAGCTCAAAACAGTGGTCGAATATGAACTCCCAGGAACGGTAAGCATGGCGGACACGTTGTATTGGGGCGGTCGCTGGCCTGATGATTTTTTTCTTGGCCGCAGACTTTCCGGCCAACCTCCAAAGCCAACCAATATAGCCGACGTGTTTGACTGGCTCGCTTGTATAAGTGAAATCGCGCGCTTCGGATTCGTCAATGAGGTTAACGAGGGTGAACTTGGATTGGAGCGCCTCTATCACGCCGCCGCGCTCGAATTGCGGATGGATTCCACCCCGGAGGAAAAAAATACCGAGGAACAATACATGGAGGCTCGCCAACGCAACCGCGCCAAAAACTGACCGCAGATCAAACCAGTCTGGCCGCGCTCGAAAGGGCGCGGCTTTTTTGTTGAAAACATTTCTGAATAATGTTCTTAATTTGGCGTGGCAAGCGCGTCGTCTAAATTTTCGGTTTGGCGACAACGCTGGCGACACTCCGGCGACAATGTTTATTTTAGCGGGAATATTGATGGTTGCGCAACCTTCGCAATGAGAAGGTCAGGGGTTCGAATCCCCTCGGCTCCACCAGTTTTCACGCTCCGCGTGAAAACTGCCGCGAGGGATAAGGCGGGCCGGTGCATCTATCTTTATTTTCCCTTGGTAGTCCCATCGGTTTTCACATGGGCACTATCGTTTCTGGTTGTCGCGTAGCCATTGACCTACATCTGGAGGTAACCCATACCATGCCGATGGAGCTGGGCACGTACTCACGAAAAGCGTGTCCCCTTGCTGCATCGCGGCCCATACGTGGTCTCGAATTTGAACTGGATTATATTGTGTTGCGACGAGATAAGCCGAATTCCCAATTCGAGCCCACGGTCCCAAAGATTTGATTCTCTGGGTCACAGCCTGCAACGTCACAGCAGGAAAGGTTAAATCAAAGTATATGATCACAACCTTCTTCATGGTTTAGCCCTGAGTTGATGGTGTATAGTCGCCGCGAGTAGGCTCACCAATCGAATGCACTCCTCCGCATCTTTTTTTCGGATGCTGTTTTCAATTGGGGGATTTTGTGTTAAATCATAATCGCCCTGATGAGCAATGGCGTGGCGCCGTTTTGTGAAACGCGAGAGTTCAACTCTCAGATTGTCTTCATTTACTGATGCACAGATTGCAACCTCATGAAAAATATCTTCGATACCGATAAGCTGAAAGCAAACGGTTATGTTTTTTACGCCTTGGAATGACCTGCGTTCAAACTCCTCTCGAAAAGCCTTTTCAACACGGGAAAGGAGATCATCTTTTCGAGCCGCTTCAAGGAGGTGATCGTCTTTGATGAGCCGCTTTATCTCCTCCGCAAGAAGCTTGGGTAATTCACGATTTCTATCAGCGACGATGGCTCGAATCTTCTCGAGACAGTGCGTGCGGACATAAGCATCCAGCGCTGAAATGCAGAGAACAATCGCGGCGCGGGGAGCATCGGCTAAATATGCCTCTGGTCTCGCTTGATTCCCATGAGCCGCTTCGTGGATCTTCAAAAGGTTTTTCGCACGGACAATACATAATTTGAAAATATCATAAGCGCTTGTGGCCACCCCGGAGACGGAAGCTGGTATGGTCGGCCCAGATGGCAACTGAACTGGCTTGGCCGGGGCACCAACCGGATTCTGAGAGACAATAGATGGTTTTGTGCGCTTACTCATGCCGGGCTGACCTTTTGCATTACTTTAAAAATATGTCCAGAGAATTATAAATGGCTTCGAGATGCTATGTTGGAGATCGGCACTTCTCAAACTGCCTGCTTCGAGGCCATTCTCAACTCCCTTCAATTGCGAAACCGTTTCGCAGATTCCGAATGCATTGAATATCAACTATTTTCTCGGAATCCGCGTCCATTCATCTTGCGCCCGAAAACCTTACCGTAAGCTTTTCATCGCTGTTAAGATAGACGTAAAAACCCAAAATGACCCACGTCCAACCTCACCATTCTGCCGTCCAAAATCCGACCTCCGCCCCCTGACCTCCGACCTCTGCCTTCCAAGCTATTCCAGCCTGTTCAACCGGGGTATCCCTCTTCCCAATTTCCGCGCTCCGCGTTCGGAAGTCACACCAGATCAACAGCGGTCGTGCCGGGTCGTGCCCAGTCGTGGAGGCAGGGGAAGCACGCCCGCGCTCCAGACTTGATTTAAAAGGAGCAACTCTCCCATAGTAACGAAACCCCAAATCAATCTTCAGCTCATGGCTAAGAATTCACGCCGCCATTTTTTGAAAACGACCGCCACCGCCACGGCAGCCATCACGGCGGTCAACTTGCTCCCCGGCACACTCGCCGCCAAAGAAACCGCGCGCGGAATAGCCATTATTCTTGACCCGGAAGATGCCGCGCAAAAACCCGCGCTATGGGCTGCCACCGAGCTTCGCGATGCCCTTAAGAATCGAGGCGTGACAGCGGACATTTTCGAAACCTTGGACCACGCACCCGAAGGATTCGATTGCGTAATCGCCGCCACCGGCAGTTCAAGCAGCGGCCGCGAGGCTCTCGATGCGACCGGCATTTCGCTGCCGAATTCCCCCGAAGCCGTCGGCCTGGGCCGCGGGAAACTGGGCAGCCATCACTTCACGCTGGCAAGCGGTTCGGATGCACGCGGGCTGGTTTATGCCCTCCTGGAATTGACCGACCGCGTGAATTGCGCCCCCGATCCCATTGCCGAACTGAATCAGGTTCCCAAAATTATCGAAAAACCCGCCAATAAAATCCGCAGCATTATGCGCGCTTTCGTGAGCGACGTGGAAGACAAGCCGTGGTTCAACGACCGCGAAATGTGGCCGCGCTATCTCAGCACGCTCGCGGCGCAACGCTTCAATCGCTTCAACCTCTCGCTCGGCATTGGCTATGATTTCCTGCAAAACGTCACCGACGCCTATTTCCTGTTCGCGTATCCATTTTTCCTTTCGGTTCCCGGACACAACGTGCACGTCCCGGAATTGGCCGATGCCGAGCGCGATCGGAATCTGGAAATGCTCAAGTTCATCAGCGACCAGACCGCCGCTCGTGGCCTGCAATTCCAACTGGGAATTTGGATGCATGGCTATCGCTGGAACGAAAGCCCTCACGCCAATTATCACATTGCCGGGCTGACGCCGCAAAATCACGCCGCCTATTGCAGCGACGCCGTGTGCGCTTTGTTGAAGGCGTGTCCGGCCATCAGCGGAATCACGTTTCGCATCCACGGCGAAAGCGGCGTGGCGGAAGGCAGCTATGATTTCTGGAGCAAGGTGTTCAACGGCGTGGCAAAATGCGGTCGCCCGGTGGAAATCGATTTGCACGCCAAAGGCATCGATCAAACGATGATCGATGCCGCGCTCGCGACCGGCATGCCGGTGAAGGTCTCGCCGAAATTCTGGGCCGAACATCTGGGGATGGCCTATCACCAGGCAGACATTCGCGAACTCGAGCGGCCGGTTCCCGGCAAGGATGGTTCCGGATTGATGAAGTTGAGCAGCGGTTCGCGAAGTTTTCTTCGTTACGGCTACGGCGATCTGTTGAAAGAAAACCGCCGTTACGGCGTAATTCATCGCATCTGGCCAGGCACGCAGCGTCTCTTGATTTGGGGCGATCCGGAGACGGGCGCCGGTTATGGTCGCGCGTTCAGTTTCTGCGGCAGCGACGGCGCGGAACTCATGGAGCCGCTCACCTTCAAGGGACGCCGCGGCTCGGGAATCGCGGGCGACCGCTGCGCTTACGCCGACGCCTCTTTGAAGCCGCGCTGGGACTGGGAAAAATATCTTTACACGCTCCGCATCTGGGGGCGGTTGATGTATAATCCCAACAGCGGCACGGACGTTTGGCAACGCGCCTTGCGCAAGGATTTCGGCAAGGGCGCGCCCGCTGCAGAACTCGCCTTGGCGAACGCGAGCCGCATCTTGCCCATCATCACCACCGCTCACTTGCCCTCGGCCGCCAACAATAATTACTGGCCGGAAATGTATATCAACCAATCGATCCAGGAATTACGCCTTGGCCACAGTTACAGCGACACGCCGGAACCCAGAATTTTCGGAAATGTCAGCCCGCTCGACCCTCAATTATTTTCGCGCATCAACGATTTCGTGGACGAATTGATCAAAGGGCAACCCAGCGGCAAATACACGCCCATCGAAGTCGCGCAATGGATCGAGGATTACGCGGATGCTGCGGAAAAAAACCTGGCCGAGCTCGAACGCAAGGCGAGTAACAAAACCTCGCGCGAATACCGCCGGCTGATCGTCGATTTAAAAGCGCAAATCGGCCTCGGGCGATTTTTTGGCGCGAAGTTCCGCGCTGGTGTTCTTTACGGACTTTTCGACCAAAGCGGCGACTTCGGCGCGTTGGCTGAAGCCGCCAAAGCATACCGCCGCGCGCGTGATGCCTGGGCTGAAGTGGCGAACGCCACCCGCGATGTTTACCAGACCGACGTAACCGTCGGTGAGCTGCCGCAATTGCGCGGCCATTGGGCCGACCGACTGCCTGCCATCGACCGGGATGTTTCCGTCATGGAAGAAAAAGTGGTCCGCGAGCGCGGAAAAACGGCTCCGCAACCGCATATCAAAACACTGGTCCAGGAAGTTATCGGCCGACCGCGCCGAATTGCGACCTCCGCCCATCACACTCCCGCCACAACTTTTCGCGCCGGTCAACCCATGGAAATTGAATTGAGCCTCAGCCGGTCCGCGCAGAGCGTCCGCATTTATTATCGGCACGTGAACCAGGGCGAACGCTTTCAGTCCGCCGCCATGCAACCGAAAGGAAACCATCTCCACGCCACCATCCCCGCAGATTACACGGACTCGCCATATCCAATGCATTATTATTTCGAAATCCAGCGGGACCCAAAAAGCGCTTCGCTCTATCCCGGATTCGAGCACGGTTTAACCCAGCAACCTTACTTCGTGGTGCGCCAGGCGACTTCAAACGCTTAGTCATGCGCGCGAAATTTATCGAGCACGGAGCTTTAATTTCGTTTCGGGCAAACCTTCGGCAGAGACGGTCACCGTGATCGGACCCGCCTCATGCAAACTTTCCACAACCAGAAACGCGCGTCCTTGATTCAGTTTGCGCGACGGCTCACGCAGCGGAGTCATGTCCCGCTGGTCGCCGTTGTCGAGCGCCAGCAATTTGCCCGCGCCCTCAACACGAACGTTGCACAATGCGGCGCCGGTCGGAACCAGAACTCCCTTTGCATCCACGAGCCGCAGTTCAATCTGCGAAACATCCTCGCCATCGGCGGTAAGTTTGGTTTTATCCGGGACGAGTTCAAGACGAGCCGGCTGCCCAGCGGTAACGAGGCGCGACTGCACGGTCTTGCCATCGCGCGAACCGACGGCTTTCAGTTCGCCTGCTTGGAACGGCACGCTCCAGCGAAACATTCCATTCGTGGATTCCGCGGAGCTTTTTGCGCCAAGCGATTTGCCGTTCAAAAACAATTCAACCGTTTTGCAGTTGGAAAAAACCTCGACCGGCAACGCGGTGCGCGAGTCATTCTGCCAATTCCAATGGCTCTGAATGCCTCCGCCAAACCGTCCCCTGCCCCCGCCGCCGAACGACGAACGCACACCGATGTAGACCACCGGTTGCTCCGCCCAAAGCGCCGCGCGCACGAACGAGCGCGGTTTCAAAAAGCCGCACGTGTCGAACAAACCGGCGGCGGATCCCCGCGATGGCCACGAATCGCTCTCGCCAAGAAAATCATATCCCACCCACAGAAATTGCCCGGCCACGCGCGGGTTTTTTGTAATCTCCACATATTCCAATCCAAAACCGTTTTCACTTCCGACAATTTTGCGATTCGGATAGCGCTCAAAATCTTTCGTGTATTGCTCGATCTGATAGTTGTATCCCACGACGTCGAGCAAATCGGCCAACCCAGTGGCGTTGGACGCGGGAATATTGGCGAGCGCAGCCGTGACTGGCCGGGAAGGATCGGTTTCGTGCACGACCTTGATCAGCCTGGGCGCCGTGCGAGCCAGAATTTCAGCGGAAGGTCTATTGGTATCGTAATTTCTTCCGTCCGTGGGATAACTGAACGGGTCGTTTTGAAAATCAACCTCGTTGCCAATGCTCCACAGCATGATCGACGGATGATTGCGATCGCGTTCCACCATTTCGCGAAGATCGATCTCCGCCCATTGATCAAAAAACTCCGAGTAGCCGTGATGCGAAGCCGTGCCATTGTTGCGCCCGGTAATCCATTTATTTTTCGCGCCCGTCCATTCATCAAACGCTTCATCCATCACCATGAGGCCCAGCCGGTCGCAAAGTTCATACAATTCCGGCGCCATCGGATTGTGCGAGGTGCGAATGGCGTTGCAGCCGATTTCCTTGGCAAGCCGAAGCCGGCGTTCGAGCACTGCGTCCGGCACTGCCGCACCGAGCGCGCCGGCATCATGATGCATGCAGATGCCCTTGAATTTCATCGGTTCCCCATTCAGGAAAAATCCCGTTTGCGCATCAAAGCGTATCGAACGGACCCCAAAAGTAGTCGCCAGCGAATCCACGGTTTTGCCTCCGACACGCACGGTCGTCACCGCCTGGTAAAGCGCGGGACTATCGGGCGACCACAGCTTTGGATGAGTCATTTTGACGTCTTGTTTGAACGGTTCATCGCCCGCCCCCGCAATGTTGGCCTTGCTGGAGACTTGCCCCACGACTCGGCCATTCGGCGCCATGAGCTTCGTGATGAGTTCCACTTCGCAAGCGTTCG
>DASZPR010000557.1:0-9279 GCA_035550235.1 Verrucomicrobiia bacterium
ACCGGACCCCAAATACAGGGCACTCCATGCCCCCAGATAATCGCCGGATAGCGGAAGGCCGCGAACGTGACGTGATGCAACAGATCAAAGGGCTCCTTCGCATTCAATCGGCGCACTTCAGCCCGCGCCCATCTCTGCCACAACACGTAATATATTCTCAGGCCGATGGGAAATTTTCTGAGCCGTTGCAGCCGTGGTGGCAAATCGAAATAGACGAATTTCGGCTGCCGGTCGGCGGGCTGCTTTTTTAATTCGCTCTCAATCCCCAGCCGGTTTTTCGACTGGGTAAGGACCGTGACGTCGTGAAATCGCGCCATCTGCAGGGCCCATTGCCACCCGACTTCGGGTTCCGACCCTTTGAGAGGCTCACAGGCAAAGGCAGAGAGGAGAACTCGCTTCCGGCGCAACATTGCGCAGCAGTATGTGTTCGCTGCCGAAACGTGGCAAGCGCGGATGTTTTTCCGGTCGGCAACAACAGAAACAGCGTCAATTCGTCCGCTTCGAGCAGCGCGTTGTGGTGCTCACCGGCGTGGACGCGAACGCAACTTTTCCCACCACGAAATCGGTATGTGCCTGAACAGGAACTTTTTGAAACCATCGATTCCGCGCCAGAAGCTTTTGACGAATCCATCCGCGACTCGCTCCCCGGCGCCGGGCGGTCGCGCCGTTGTCTTCGGGAGTGCCCGGGCAAAACCCAGTTGCGGGAATCGTTCGCGCCAGAGCTGCGCGTAACGGTCGCCCTTGGCGACCAGTTCCGGCGGGAGAATTTCATTCCCGTGATCCAATTTGCCGATGACGCCGGAACGCACACCACCGTGATGCTCGCCGGACGGCACGCTGGAAACATCCGCCGATTTCAAATCCAGCATGGTCGGTTCGAACGGAATTTTTAAAAACTCACAAACGCGACGCAGTTCCCGTTCCGGGTCGCTGACGAGTTCATCGTAGACCACCTCGCAAAGGTTTCTTTTTTGCCGGAACAACTCTTCCACCCCCAGCGCGAAAGTTTCGGCGCCAAATAATATCCGTTGCATCATGCCGCGCTGCGCAAAGAATCGGTTTTTGCGAGCCGCCCGCGCCGCGCTTCGGCAACATTCAGTCGGGTCGCGCCAAATGATGAGGAACTGCGCGTTCGGAAATAGCCTCCCGAGTGACGGCACCCTCGTGTGATAGGACGGCGCTTTTTCTCCGATGATATTTGCCCCGCGAACACGCCCATATTCGCGATACAACGCCATGGCGCCGGTAGGGCCGGGAAGTGTTTCGGCAAATGCGGAAGAGTCCAGGTTGTGTCGCGTGAAGGTCTGGTTGAAAAACTCGAGGCGCTGCGGCCATTGCTTCCGATGAAAAACACCCGGACTACACGGCCACAATTCCATCGGCTCTGCTTCGTACATCAATGCGATTTGCGGATGCCGATTCAGCAAAGCATGAATCAGCGAAGTTCCGGAACGCCATAAGCCGATGACGAAAAGAACTCGCGGCGCGTTTTGTGATGGAGATGCCGGTTGGTCCTGCATTCGCGCGCAGGTTCCCGGCTGTGCCGCGAGCAGTCAAATTTAAAACACAATGGTTTCGTAAGTCGTGCCTCTCTCTGGTAGGGACGGCGCGCTTGCGCCGTCCGCGCCGCCTTAAGCGGCGCAACGTGAGGCGTTGTTTACGTCGTGGACGTAATTGTTCCACTTGCAAGTACGCGGGCGGTGACGCCGCGGGCGCGGCTTCCTACCATCTTAACCGGGCTTCACATCACCCTCGGAACCGGGCAGACTGCCTGCGTGCTTGGTCTGCCGGACAACCTGGTGTTCCTTGGGCGCGCGCAGAAAAATCTGATGGCGCGTGGCGCGGCTGTTTTCACCTATCATAAAATCGGCGCTCCGCCGAAAAATTGCCGCGACCCTTTCCTCTATGTGAAAGTGGAGGAACTCGACCGTCAACTGACTGCACTTCGCGAAATCGGTTTTCGCCCGGCGCATCTTGGTGGAATCAGTTCACCCGGCAACTCTCTCGCCGGAAATTTTGTCATCACGTTCGACGATGGTTTCCTAAATGTTCTCGATCTTGGGTTGGAGCTTCTCGCGCGCCATCAAATTCCCGCGATTCAATTCATCGTTTCCGACTTCGTTGGCAAACAAAACGAGTGGGACATTGCCAAAGGAGACTCCGCCGAGCCGTTGATGGATGCCGCACAAATCAAACAATGGCTCGCCGCCGGCCACGAGATTGGCTCCCATTCCGCCACTCATCGCAATCTCAGGCAATTGAATGCCGCCGAGGCGCGCGAGGAAATTTGCGGCAGCAAGAAAGCGCTCGAAGATAAATTCGGCGTGGAGATCCGGCACTTTTGCTATCCCTTCGGTGGTTGGACGCCGGCGGCGCGGGATTTGGTCGCCCAGGCCGGGTATCAAACGGCGTGTACGGTTGAATTCGGAGTGGTGGAGGCGAAAGCGGATCCATTCACGTTGCGCCGCATCATCCCACTTTCACGCGCGGATTTGACGCGCAAGATTGTTCATCGGCTCGCTGGAAAAATCGGATTGTGACCGAGCTTACGCTGGGGTGTGGAAATTCTGCAGGTTCAATCGGTTTTTCCAGAAAGTTGTCGGTTGGTCTGCGTGAAAAAGCACCCGCCGCTGTGGTGAGGCCATTGTGTAAATGGAGTAATCAAATGGCGCACGGCGCGTTTTGGCGCGCAACGCCAGCCGCAAACGGAAATGCGCCATCCAATATAGTTGAAGCAGCTTGATCCAGCGCGGCATCAGCTTCGCTTTCTCGCCACGCTCACGGCGGGCGTTTTCCTTGAGATTCATGTTCTCGCCGGTGTCGGCAAAAGTAGAAGTCAATTCCGGCAGCACCATCATCCGGACGCCGCGCAATACGAATTCCCGTATCCACCAGAAATCTCCGAGGTCGCGCCACTTTGTATCAAACCAAATCCCACGCTCGTGGACTACGGAGCGTCGGATGAAAATCCCACAGGTCAGCACCGGGAACCGTATCCACATCGATGATTTAGTCGGCACCAGCGATGGACGATGACAAATGTAGTTGCCGTCCGCGTCGGTGATGATGCTGTCGGAAAAAACGGCCTCCGCCTGGGGATTCGCTTCAAAAAAATCCTGCACCGTTTTCAACGCTCCCGGAAGATATTGTTCGTCACAATTCAGATACGCGAGAATATCGCCTTGCGCGCGTTTGAATCCGCGGTTCACCGCGTCATACATCCCCGAATCTTTCTCGATGAACGCCTTCACGCGCCGCTCGTTCGGCAGCCAGTTCCTGGTGTCGTCGTCCGAGCACGAGTCTTGCACGATGTGCTCAAAGGAAACTCCGGTTTGATCCGCGATGGACGCGATGCAGAGTTTCAACCAGGCGGAATTTCGGAAGCTCGGGGTGATGATGCTGAAGTTCATCTTAGTGGAACAGGTGCGGAAGCGGGCTGGGCGCTGGGTTGTTCAAGACCATGAAAGGCGGCTGCGAGGCCCGAGAGGTAACTGGCGATGGTAAAATTTTCCGTGAATAAACCGCGAAGAGCCTCGCCGTCCTCCGTCAGCAGGTCCAGCAAGCCTTTGGCAACCTGTTCCGGCGAGCGCACGTCCACCAACCCGGCGTAGCCCGCGGGAAAAAGTTCCGGGAGCGATCGCCAGCGCGTCGTGAGTATGGGCAGGCCGAAAGCCATCGCTTCGATCAGGTTCACCGGCTGGTTTTCATTGGGATAAAATGTCGGGAAACAAAAAATGTCTGCGTCGCGCAGTAATTTTTCCTTCTGCTCACCGCTGACGAACCCGGCATAATGCACGCAGCCGGAAACCTCGCCGTTATTCATCAATCGCTCGAATTCCGCCCGGTCCTCCGCAGTGACAAAGTTTCCAGTGACCGTCAGGCGCAAATAAACCGGCGATTGTTGCTCGACCAATTTTTTGTTCGCCAGCGCCACGGCGGCCATCGCGTCGAAAGCGCCCTTCTCGCGGGTGCAATGCGCCAGATAAAGCACATTGACGATTTTTGGATCATCGCCAGTTTCCGGGTTGGCGGCGGGCGTTTCGCCCGCGACCAACCGTCGCCGCGCTTCGAGGCGAGCCTTGCGCCGCGGCAACAGGGTGCGCTCATAATCCGGGCAGGGGTCCGGAATGCCGTTGTTCACGATTTCGATTTTCTTGGGAAATAATTTTTCCGCATCGGCCCGGTTATACCGGGAAAGCACGATACTCAAGTCGACATCCTTCATCAAACGATAGGTGAACGCGCGCGCCCGGATGCTGGTGCAGGTTTCCAGCCACTTCGCCAGGCCCGCTGCGTGCCAATGCAGAATGACGCGCTTGTAAAACGGCCGGCACAACAGCATCACCAGCCAGTCCCGATACAGCGCGGAAGTTTTTCCGGGAGTGGGAACGTGATAGAACGTGTCCAAGCCGTAGCGGAACCGGCACCAAATCGCCTGCAGGCAGAAGAAGAGCAGCAGAAAGATTTTCCCCAGGCGCATATCGCCGATGTCCTCCAGTTGCTGCGAAAGCCGGACATCCACGTGATAACACTCGATATTGTAAGGCGCAGTGGGCGGTTTGGCATTACGCTTGCGTTGATTGCCGCCGAAACCGTCCAGCATCAATTTGACCATGTAACTTTGGCCGTGATGAGGTGGTGGAACGTGAGCAAATACAAGCAACTTCATGCCGTGCAAAAAGCGTAGACAAAATGAGCGGGCGGGGCAAATGGAACCGGTGGTGTGGGAATAATTCGTTTACCGCTTTATATCGCGACCGCGGGAATCGGAAATCGCATGCAAAAGTTCTGCGTCACTGGATTGATGGGACGAGCCAACCCGATTCGTTTTTCGAGCCGGTTCCAGGACAACGAATCTCACCTGCTTTGCTTCACTTACCGGTACTACAATCCGAGCGTTGGTCGATGGTTAAGCCGCGATCCGACGGGCGAGGCTGGGGGGCTAAATATTTATGCCTTTTCGCTGAATAATCCGGTCAACTATTGCGATCCGACCGGTTTGAGTTCGTGGATACCCTTAGCGCAATGAAGAAATGGTGGGATTGTCTTTGGGAAAGAGGAGGGAACGGCGGTTTAAATGCAATTTAGGGTTAGGGTCAGGCCGTCAAGTTTATCTTCCACGAAGCATCAGGCGGTCCTTTCCAGCAAGCGAACGACATGTGATTACGTGCATTTGAACCCGGTGCGGGCGAAGTTGCTGCTTGCGGAGCAAAGACTGGGGCACTATCGCTGGAGCAGCTATCGGGAATATCTGCGAGCGCCTGGGCGGCGTCCGGCCTGGCTGCGAACGGGCCGATTGTTGGGCGAGTTGGGCGTCCCCAAAGATAGCACGGCGGGGCGCAGACAGTTTGAGCGGACGATGGAAGAGCGGCGGCGATTGGATGACCCGGATACTTTCAAAGCGGTGCGGCGAGGCTGGTATTTGGGGGACAAGGCTTTTCGGGCGGAATTGGTGGAGCAAATGAACGAGAGAATGGGAGCCGAGCATTACGGGGAAGAACGGCGCGAGACGGACGAGCAAAAAGCTGAAAGAATCGTGATCGAGGAATTGAAACAGCGTGGGTGGAAAGAGTCGGAGTTGGGCTTGCGTCCGAAGGCCGACAAGGTAAAGATCGCCCTGGCAAGACGATTGCGAAAGGAAACGACGATGACCCTGAAATGGATTGCGCTGCGATTGCAAATGGGCAGTTGGACTTACGTCTCCAACCTGCTGGCGGCCACCCGAGGCCGAAAACAAAGATGAACAGTGTAAATAGTGAGAATCGACCCCTTTACCTTAGAGCAGATTTCAAGGTAAAAAAACCGACAGTTCGCTTTTATGTGAAGATTGGGTTTCTTGCATTATCAATAGGTATAATTGATGTGATACTTTTCTGGGGTGGTTACAATGGCGTTTTACGGGTGGGAATCCTGTCTTTTGTAAAGGTGCTATGCGGATTATTTATACTTATATTATTATTCCGCAGTCTCAAATTGTTGATAAGCGAAGGTCGATTTTATTTATTAATTCTTCGAATTACGCTGGCGCTTATATTGGTGTTCTACTTATTTAGCATGCGGGGCAACCGCAGTCCATTTGTTTTGGGTGCTAAAGCCAGAATTTTTAATAGTATCGATCCAATTCGCGTTCAAACGTGGGCGGAAGAAGAAATGGCCAGAGCGAATGGGGATGAAGATATTTTTATTTCTACAAAAGAACTTCCGACGTTAGTTAAAATCGATTCTTGGCCGCAATTGGGGGCCTATATCAGAAATAAAGCAATAGACAGACACGTGGATATTGTTTGGGGAAGTGGCGTATTTGGGACTTATGGCATTAAAGTGGGTACTCCAGATTTTACCCTAGCCAATAGCACTCTATGGAAACCTGGAGTCTACTTTTATACGGCTTTATAATATATAATTGAACTTGTACGAGCCAACCAAAGCACGCCAGAGGCCAGTAAAGGGGTCGGTTCTCACTATTTACACAGGTTGATTTTTCAAGAATCGAGCGATTCCCCTGACGTTGGGACGCTATTGGAATTCTGATCCGTAACCATGCAGTTGCTTTTGAAGGCGCATGCGTCCCGCGATTTGACACGCGTGTTATAACCAGATCGCAGAAGGAGGGAAACCGGCATGAATGAAAAAGGGCGAAAATGGGATGGTCACAAAAAGGCGCGGCACATCCAACAATCCAGCAATCCAGTCATCAATGACCGCCCCCGGCGATTCACCTTTTAGAGGTGTCACAAAAAACCGGCAAAAATCAAAGTGCATCAAACCAAATCAAACTGAATCAAAGTATATCAAACCGAATCAACCCCAGGGGGCGAATACGCGATCTGTCGCGCCGGCGCGTCTTGTCGAAGTTGAACGAAGGCGGATTCGCATCACCCGTTTCAAGTTCACCGTTACAAACTGGCAACGCCCGGAAAAAAACGTGCTTTTAAAAAGCTCTCCACCTATTCTTTCGCGCGCATGAAAGTGTTGATTACCGGGTCGAGCGGTTTGATTGGCTCCGAAGCCGTGGCGTATTATGATCGTGACGGACACGACGTTCACGGCATCGACAACAACATGCGCCGCGAATTTTTCGGCCCGCAGGGCGATACGCGCTGGAATCTTGATCGGCTTCGGCACTCCGCAAAGAAATTTACTCATCACGAAATGGATATTCGTGATCGTGTCGGTTTGTTGGAATTTTTCAAGAAAGAGAAATTTGATTTAATTGTGCATTGCGCCGCGCAACCTTCCCACGACAAGGCGAAGGAAATCCCGCTGGTGGATTTCGACGTGAACGCCGGCGGCACGATTAACCTCCTCGAAGCCACCCGTCTGACGAACCCAGACGCGGTGTTCATCTTCATGTCGACGAACAAGGTGTACGGCGATTCACCCAATGAAGTTCCGCTCAAGGAATTGCCGACGCGCTGGGATTATGCGCGGCCCGAGGATTTCAATGGCATCAGCGAGAGTTGCCGGATCGATCGCACCACCCACAGTGTTTTCGGCGCGAGCAAGACGGCGGCGGATGTTATGGCGCAGGAATACGGGCGCTATTTCGGCATGAAAGTCGGCGTGTTTCGCGGCGGCTGTCTCACCGGCGAACATCATTCCGGCGTGCAATTGCACGGCTTTCTTTCTTACCTCGTCAAAGTCGCCCAGGCAGGCGAGACCTACAACGTGCTCGGTTACAAAGGCAAACAAGTTCGCGATCAAATCCACAGCTCAGATGTGCTCGCCGCGTTCGCGGAATTCACGAAAAATCCGCGGCCTGGTGAAGTTTACAATCTCGGCGGCGGCCGTGAGAACAGCGCTTCCATTTTGGAATGCATCGAGAAAATCGAAAGCATGCTTGGCAAAAAAATTTCGTGGAAGTATGTCGACCAGGCGCGCGTGGGTGACCATATTTGTTACATCAGCGATTTATCGAAATTGAAGGCGCATTATCCTAATTGGAAAATCCGCGTCTCGCTCGATGACATTCTTGAGCGCATGTGCCAGTCTCCGGTTTTGAAATAACCTGCTCCATGACCGCGTCCTCATTTTGTGTTTTAGGGACGCCTTTGCAGATTTGCACTTACGCAAGTCTGACTGCGGATTTGCAAACGCGCTCGCGGAAAGAGCAAACCTTCTCGGTTGATTTCACCAACACGCATATCGTCACGCTTCGCCGCGGCGATCCGGAATTCCGCGCGATGACGGGCAGTGTTGATTATTTCATCCCCGATGGTATGCCGCTCATCTGGTGTTTGAATCGCCAGGGCGCGAATTTGCGCGATCGCGTTTACGGCCCCACCTTCACGCGAGAGTGCATCCTGGCCAGTCCCGCGCCGTTCACCCATTATTTTTTGGGTGGCAATGACGAATGCGTGAGTCGCTTGCAGCAAAATTTTCTCAAGCAAAATCCCAATATCAAAATCATCGGCGCGCGCAACGGCTATTTCAACCGTGAGGACGAGCCGCAAATCCTCGAAGAAATTAATCGCCTCTCGCCGGATTTCATTTGGATTGGTCTCGGCACGCCGAAGCAGCAGGATTGGATTAATCGGAACAAATCCAAAATCCGCCGAGGCATCGTGCTGGCGGTTGGCTTTGCTTTTGATGTGAATGCCGGCATGAAGCCCGACGCGCCGCTCTGGATGCAGCGTTACGGCCTGACGTGGTTCTATCGGCTCGCTTCGGAACCGTTTCGCCTCGGGCCGCGTTACGTCAAAAATAATTCCCGATTCCTGTTTTATCTTCTCTGGGACGGCCTGCGTGGCAAGGCTTGGAAGTGTTCGCCATAAACAGCATTTATTTTTTCGCGCCGACGTACAATTCAAATCCCGCGAACGTGTCATTCGTGTGCGTTGCGCGCGCCGAAGTGTTGTAAGCTGCGATTAATTCGTCAGGATTTTGCAGATGATGCCGCCGGGTCACGATGAAGACATCCGGTGTTGGCGGAAAGGTCGTTGAACGGTCGCTGGTCGGGTGCATTTCATTCGCCAATACCTCGGGTGCGCCCTGCAAGTACCATTCGACCGGCACATTCATGTAACTCGGCAAAACCATCCACGATTGGGTTTTCTCGCGGTTTTGCGTCAGCCATTCCGCGACCCCGCGCGAGTCATCCTTGCGATAATCCCAGCGGTAAAACCATTGGCCGTCCGCCCACAACGAGACCAGCAGCAGGCCGCCCACAGCGATGCGCGCAAACAGGGATTTGTTCAACTCGCTGGCCATGATAGTTGTCAGCGCGAGGAAACCGAACAATGCGGGAAGCGCATAGCGAACGTTGTAGGGAAAACCTGA
>DASZPR010000558.1:0-6139 GCA_035550235.1 Verrucomicrobiia bacterium
CAATGAGCTTCGCCCTTTTGAGCCGACATGAATTGATTGGGAGGAATTTCTTTTCGGAGGACCGATTATGATTCTCACAGCGCTTTTTAAAATAATTGAACTTCTGACAGCCAAGGCGGAGGATCGAAGCACAGGGCCGCGACCTGGAGGCGGCACAAACAAGGACAATGAATCGTATGAAAACCTATCAACACACCCAACCGGCGCATGCAATAGTAGCGGGACTCACGATGGTGGCAGTGGTGTACGGGATCATCGGCGTCTTTATTCACGGAGCGATCGTCGCCACGATCGCTTTATTCATCGTCGCTTATTTCTTTCGCTCGATGACGGTTGAAATTTCGGACACGGAATTGACCTGGTATTTCGGGTCGGGATTTCCGCGGAAACGGGTGCCGATGAGCGAAGTGATTTCCGCCGAAGCGGTGCGCACATCGTTTTGGAATGGCTGGGGAATTCATTACACGCGGCGCGGGTGGCTTTACAATGTTTCGGGGTACGGTGCGGTGTGCGTGACGTTGCGAAACGGAAAACGGTTTTGTTTGGGAAGTGATGAGCCGGAGGTGTTGGCGAGGGAATTGGGGAAGCAGAGTTAATGCGAGGATTGAAGAATGGAAATGCTCCGAAGGAGCTATCGAGAATAGCCCGGCGTTTTAACGCCGGGTTCTCCATAGCACACTCTTCAAGTCCCAAAGGGACGACTGAACCACGACTTCCGGCCGTCCCTTCGGGACTTGGGTAACCGTTCTGTTTTCCCGGCGTTAAAACGCCGGGCTATTCTCATTCGTCGCTTCGCGACTTAAGATTAGAGACTCGTCACCCGCCTTCGTTAAAACTACGGCGAGGCAAGCCTCGTCTCCTACAATTCATCTTCGCGCTCGGTGTAAAAAAGTTGGTAGGCGCGGTCGTAGTCCGCTTCGGGCACGAATACTTTGGCGAGGCGGTTCAAATCACCGTCATCCGGCAGGCTGGGGTCCACGAATTCCTGAGTGGCGATGATGCCGTGTTTCTCGAGCATCACGATGAGCATCTCGGTGTTGATCACCGGGCCGGTGTAGAAAAGCTTCACGTGGGCAGTTAATCACGGCCCGTCGCACCGAAGCAAGCGAAGGCGGAATAGAGACGGTCGGCAATGTCAAAATAT
Organism: Verrucomicrobiia bacterium; assembly: GCA_035550235.1. GTDB lineage: Bacteria > Verrucomicrobiota > Verrucomicrobiia > Limisphaerales > DASXHY01 > DASXHY01. Next base: position 1,145 of record DASZPR010000558.1, read on the forward strand.
TAGACTCATTGCCAAAACAAATTTTCCGAAAACAACCCGAAGCTTCGCCCCCTGGACCCTAAGCACCACCTCACCCCAACCCTCTCCCCCACTCCGTGGCGGAGAGGGAGACGAATTCAAGCGCTAGGCAAGAATTCAGTCTCAACAGGTAGTGCCAGGCAATATTTTCGAAGACTTGTTTAGCAATCACGCTTAAATCATCACCAGCGATATTCTTTGGCGACGATTTTGACAATGTTCCTGAACGCGCCTGAATCGTTATTGGCATTGCTCAAAATAATAAGCCCTTTCCCGCGATCGGCATAGGCCATCAGCAAAGAGTCGAAGCCACGAGTGCGACCGCTGTGATAAAAACGAAGCTTTTTTTCTTCGCCTTCAAGAAACACTCCAAGTCCCAGATTGTCTTTTTGTCGGGTCAACATGAGGCGCGCCATTGATTGCGAAATTACCCGGTTCGAGCGACCGGTTAACGCTTCCTGTATGCCGATTATAAAGCGCGCCAGGTCGGAAGCCGTCGTCCACAGGCCCGCGGCGGCCATTTGTGGATAAACATACCATCGGCCAGTGACGGCCTTGCCGCCGGGCTCATGGCCCGTGGCGGCAGCAGAGGACATCTCCGGCGGCAACGGTTGCTGAAAAGTGCTCGCGGTCATGTTGAGCGGTTTCAAAACGGCGTCGCGCATGAATTCAGGGAATGGCTGGCTCGTGACATCGATGAGCAACTGTTGCAGTACGGTGTAGCCGCCGCCGGAGTATTTCGCCTGGGTTCCGGGAATGGCAGCGACACGAATCGGTGACGAGTTTGAACAGCCGGTACCGTCCAATATTTCCGTGAGTGTCGGGACGGCCTTCGAAATAGGGTAACCGGCGAAACCGTGAACAGTCAGACCGGCGCTGTGGCTGAGAATATCGCGCAACGTCACCTTGCGCGCGTTGGTGAATTCGTTTTCCGGGATTTTCCAGGTGCGCAACTGTGAATTGACGTCTTCGTCCAACGACAATTTTCCCGCTTCGACCAAATGCAGTGCGGCCATCGCCGCCAGGGGTTTGCTAATCGAACCGGCTTGAAAAAGTGTGGCTGAAGTTACGGAGTGGCCGGTGTCGTTCTCAGTGAAGCCATAGGCTTGCTCTTTTACAATCTTACTATCGTCAATCACCGCGAGGGACAGGCCGGCAAGTTTTTGTGCGGACAAGTGGAGAGTGATAAGATCGTCCAGTGTTCGCATCGAACTAGGAAAACAAACCTGCGAACATCAATCAACCATTCAGCGGCGGTCGTAGTCCGCCGCCACAAACTAGGGCTCGAGGACCGGCATTTGGACCCTATTTTCCGCGACGCCGGAATTTGCGACTGCGGCCCGCAATCCCGAGTCGTCCACTTGCAGCACGCTGCCGTCTCCCATAAGGATGTTGCCGGCGGTTTTGTGCATGTCCGCCGTCCAACCGGCGGGATAGCGTTTGGTAAGTGCGAGCACGCCGTTCTTCAATCTCAGGCTGTTCGTGACGTTGCAATCGCCCGACAAAATCATTTGCGGACTGAGTTCATTGGAAACCATGCCGACGAAGTAACTGAGATTGGAATTGCTGAGCAAATTGAAATCCGTGGCCACCGTGCGGCTGCCATTCTTGTCAGCCGGGCAAATCAGCAGCTTCGGATCCATCAATTCATCGGCCATTATTTGGAAATGCCGCCAGGCGTTGGGGCCGGTGCTGAACTCCAGGGTGCCGCCATTCGTCTGCGAAATGAACATGGGATAAGTATCTCCGTTGTCGGCTTCCCAGATTTGGAAGGAGAGGCCGATTTCCTTGAGGTTGTTGGCGCATTGCACTCGCGGAGGACGCGTGCGCGCCCGACTGACGGCGGGCATCAAGAAAATGACCGCCATTACTCCAACGACGGCGAAAATCAGCATCGCCTCGATCAAGGTCAACCCAGCACTTCTTTTCCCAAATGTCAGATTCATCAATTCTATGGCCCGAGGACAGGTATCTGGAGGCGATTGGTCTCGAAACCGGTATTCGCCACAGCGACCCGCAAACCCGTATTGCTCACTTTTAGCACGCTGCCGTCAGCGAGCGCAATGTTGCCGAATGTTCGATGCATTTCCGAATTCCACCCGGAGGGGCGGTTGGTCGTCAATTCGAGCAAAGCGTTTTTCAGCGGCATACCGTTCGTGGGATTGCGGTCACCGGATAGTATCGCCTGGGGGGTGGCTTCATTAGCATCCACACCGATGAAAAAGCTGATATTCGAGTTATTGAAATAGGTGAAATTCGTGGCGGTGAACCGGGAGTGGTCGGTTTCGTCCGGACAAATGACGACCTTGGGCGTGCTTAGTTCGTTGGACATCACCTGGAAATTCTTCCACGCGTTCGGGCCGGTGATGTATTCCATGGCGCCGCCATTGGTTGCGGGCACAGCGGTGGGATATTTATCGTTATTGTCGACTCCCCAGACGCGGGTCGCGAGGGCGACTTGTTTGAGGTTGTTGATGCATTGGCTTCGCATATGGGGCCGCCTCGGGAGGGTCGACAGAAACATCGCGAGCAGGAGGGAAATAGCCGCCAGTACGGCCAGCACCTCAAACAATGTCATCCCATGGCTCACCCTTTTATAATCGAACGGTCTCACGGAATTGTTACAGGCATTTGCAAGCGGTTGGTGGCGAGACCGGTTTTGGGGAGAACGAGGCGAAGGTAGCCGGAGTTCATACGCTGGACACTTCCGTCGGCGAACAGAACATTGCCCATGTGATCGTGGGGGTCGACGGTCCAGCCTGCGGGCGTATTGGTTGTCACTTCCAGCAGTCCATTTTTAACGGCCGTTCCGTTTGTGATATTCCGGTCGCCCGACAGAAGCATTGTTCCTTTCGTCGTCCTGACATCAACTCCGACAAAAAAGCTGAGATTGGAATTGCCAAAGGAAGTAAAATCCGCAGAGGGAGCCGGCTTGCCGGCAACGTGAGTAGAACCCGGCGTCCAGTCCCCCGGGCAAAGCAATACTTTTGGCGTGGCCAGTTCGTTCGACATTACCTGGAAATGGCGATAGGCGTTCATGCCGGTGATGAACTCACTCGAACCACCGTTGGTTTGCGAAAGGGACATGGGAAAGTTGCCATTGTGATCATCGGCCCAAACACGAAATGCGGAACCGACGGCCCTGAGATTGTTCAGGCACTCGAGACGCAAGACCCGGGTCCGGATGTCCTGCTCGCGCATAGCGCCGTTTAGCGCAATGAGGGCGAGAATTGCCAATACCGCCAAAACAATCGCCAGGTCCATCAGCGTCATCGCACGTCTGCTCTGGTTTTGCGGGAGAATTTTCACAACCTTTATGGGTTGAGTATGGGCATTTGAACCAGATTGGTCACCATCCCCGTGCTTGCCACCGCGTTTTGCAAACCCATACAACTGATCTGCCGGACACTGTCGTCGGAGAAGAGAAGGTTGCCGACATTTTTGTGCATCTCATCGGTCCAACCGGCGGGATGACTGGTGGTAAGTTCCAGCAACCCGTTTTTTACGGGCGTTCCATTGGTGAGGTTACGATCACCCGCCAGAATGGTGCTTGCGTTGGTGGGATTTGCATCAACACCAATAAAGAAGCTGATGTTTGAGTTGTTCAGGTAAGCAAAGTTTGTGGCCATTCTCTGGTAGCGTATATCCGAGGGACAAATCACAACAATCGTGGTGGTCAGTTCGTTTGAGACCACTTGAAAATGGCGATAGGCATTTGGACCCGTGAGGAACTCTTTTGTGCCACCCTGCGCTTGAGGAATTGCCATCGGAAAATCTCCGTGGTTATCACCAGACCAGATCTGAAATGCCAGCCCGGTCTGCTTCAGGCTGTTAACGCAGCACAGGCGAATGGATCGCGCTTTGGCGCTGGAAGCCCAGGTAAAGAAAGCCACCATTAGCAGCCCCAGCACTGCCAGCGTAGTCAGGACTTCAACCAAAGTCATCCCGTGGCCGAACCTTTTATTCGTAGGAGCCGACGTAAGGAGGCTCTGATCTTTTTCGTGGAAAGTTTGAGCCTCCTCACTTCGGCTCCTACGGTTTAGTGGAGGAATTTTCACAACCTTTATGGGTTGAGTATGGGCATTTGCAAGCGGTTCGTAAAGGCGCCTGAGTTTTCTATGGCATCTCGCAACCCCCTCGTACTCACCTGCTGCACGCTGCCGTCGGACAAAAGAAGATTGCCTAACTTTTTGTGCATTTCATCGGTCCAACCAGCCGGATGATTCGTGCTCAATTCCAGGATTCCATTTCGAATCGGTGTGCCATTGGTGATGTTGCGGTCGCCGGCCAGGATGCCTTGCGGGTTTGCTTCCGAAATGTCCAATCCGATAAAGTAGCTGAGATTGGAATTGTTAAACCAATTGAAATTGGTGGCCGCCAAGGCTCGCGAATCGGCCGGACAAATTAAAACTTGAGGCGTGCTCAACTCGTTTGACATCACTTGAAAATGTCGCCACTCCTTTAAGTCTGATGTGAAATCCATAGTGCCGCCGCTGGTGCCGGGGACGTCCCAAGGATATTTATCGCCGTGATCGCCTTCCCAGATGCGAGTGGCCAGCCCGATTTGTTTCAAATTATTCACGCACTGGATGCGATACGCTCTCGTCCTGCCGTTCCGATCCGGTTGCATGAGGAAAAAGATCGCGAAAGTCGTGATGACCGCCATCACCACAAACAATTCCACCAGCGTCAGCCCACGCTCGCGTTGGGTGCTGAGGGATATTTTCATACGTCTCCTTTTCCGTGGCGCAACGTTGCGCGTGTATGGCGCGCCAGGCTCGCCGATTCCGGGAGACGCCGAAGTACGGCGTCTCTATCACACCTATTCGTCGTCTTCCGAAAAAGCGTCGCGCCCGCCAAAATTCTTTTGATACTTCGCGATCTCGCGCTTTTTCCAGCGTGAATAGACATATGCCCCTGCTGCGATCAGCAACGCAAGCAACAGCAGCCAGAGCCATCCGCCTGCTTTCGCCACCA
>DASZPR010000559.1:0-4480 GCA_035550235.1 Verrucomicrobiia bacterium
CATCTCTCCGCGTCCATCGAGGAACGTGACACGTGCGGGAACCGGATTCGAGGAAAGGGTGGCCATAATTAATTCTTTCTGGCGCCAGCATTAACAGCTTTCTTCACCATGCGAAAATCCTTTTTTTTACGGAATCGCTGAATCAATACATTGCGAACCTAAAAACGCTTCACCAGCGCGCCAGCATCTTGGACTTCGGCTGCCCTCCACCGCTTCGTAGAGCGTCATTCGCGCCAACGCTCAAATCGTTCCGCGCCCGTCTCACAATTTTTTTACAAATCTTTTGCCGCCCCCTGACACCTCTTTTTCACAGGCGCGGCAGTGTTTCGTCATGAAAACTTTATCGCCGATTACCTGCGCCATCGTGTTGGCTGGCTTCGTCTTTCAATCTGTAGCAACCGAATCAGTCGATACAAAATCCCTCGACGTTTTGGCTCAACAGGTTCTTTCGTCCGACGCCTCTCAAGCCAGCTCCTCCATTGAACGCCTGCGCAAAGCCGGCCCGGCCGGATTGGATGCGATGTTTCGCGTCTACGATGCGCGCATCCAAAAACAGTCGATCACTCCCGCCATCAAGGACCCGGACTGGGAACGGCTTCGCGCCGCTTTTGATACCGTCGCCCAGCAACGCGATGCCTACGCCTCGCATCTTTATTGGTTCACCAATTTCGACGAAGCCAAAGCCGCCGCGCGCGCCTCCGGTAAACCCATTCTCTCACTCCGCCTGCTGGGCAAATTGAACGAGGAATACAGTTGCGCCAACAGCCGCTTCTTTCGTACCACCCTTTATCCCAACGCTGAAGTGTCGCATTACCTCCGCGAGAATTTCATTTTGCACTGGCAATCCGTCCGCCCGGTTCCGCGCATCACGATTGATATGGGCGATGGCCGCCGCATCGAGCGCACCATCACCGGCAACAGCATCCATTATATTCTTGATGCCGATGGCAATCCCATCGACGCCCTGCCCGGCCTCTACGGCGCCAAAGCGTTTGTTGCGAAATTACAAAGCGCCTTCGCCGCTGAACAGAAATTGTCCAAGCTAACCGGCCGGGAACGCCAACTTTTTTTGAGTAATTACCATTTGCTTTGCCTCAATGATACCCTTGCGGAGTGGACGACCTCTCTCAGGCAAGCTCGCTCTTCGCCGGGCAACTCGTCGTCGGGCGACTCGTTAGGAGTCCCCGAAATTCCCTTTTTCCGTCGCGATCGTCTTGAGTCGTTCACCTCAGACGCAGATTGGCAAAAAATCGCCGCCCTGCATAGCGACGATGCCGCGTTGGATTCGAGCTCGGTTCGACTGATTCAATCCAAACAGCCGCCAACCGCCGCCGAGGCCGCGCGAAGGGCCTTCAGCAAATCCGCTGTTGAAAATCCCATGGTCCGCATGCTCCGAACCCTGCAGCGATCCATTGCCGAGGACAGTGTCCGCAATGAATATCAGTTGCACACCCGCATCCATGAATGGTTCCTGCAAGACGACGTCTCCAAAAATCTCGACGCCCTCAATTCCAAAATCTACGCCGAACTTTTCCTCACCCCGAATTCCGACGCCTGGCTCGGTCTCGTCCCTGCGGATGCTTATTGAGCTCTAGATAACGGCGGTTTGGTGCAATCGAAAAATCAGTAGCCAGTTAAATAAGTTAAATCGGTTAAATGATTAAATCAGCAAGTCACACACCTTCTCATTTAACAGATTTAACGATTTAACTATTTCACCAATCCCCTATCCTAATCCTGCGATGCGAAAACTAGCCCTGCTCTTTGAGCTCGCAGTCCTGGCGCCCAGCCTTGTCCTCGCCTGGCTTGCCATCCGCTCGGTTCGCGATCAGCAATTCCTTCTCGAGCGCCAGCAATCCCTTCTCTACCAGGGCGTGACGGATACCATCGCAAAAACGATTTCCGATCGCCTCGCCCAACAGCAACAGGAGTTCAGCGCCATGGTCGAAAGCCTCGCCGCCACCAACTCCCCCCGCACCCTCGCCTTGCAATTTGACGACCAGGTTCGCAAAGCCTGGCCGCTCGCGGAAGTCGGTTTCAGCGTCGCTCTTTCGGGAACGAGCACCTGCACCCTCACTTGTCCATCTCCGACCGCCGGGCCCGCGGCCCAAAGATTCCTCCTGGACAACGGCGGCTTTCTCGGAAATTCCGAAACCGCCGAAGTCTATTTGAACGTCAACAATAGCAAAGTCGGCATTCAGAAGAATGCTCTCAACGGAGACAACGGGTGGAATGGCTATAACAATTCGCAAGTTCAGCAGCTCGCTCAAAAAAACGAATCTCCCCAAGCGCAGGCCAACTCCGAACCCACCGGCCAAAATTATTTCAAAGGCAAAACGCGCTCCGTCAATCCGCAAAGCGGCAACTACCAAACCACCGCCAATCAAGCCGCCGATTCCCAGGACAACAACCTCTCCAAAGTCATTCCCGCCGAAGCCGAATTTCGCGAACTCATCGGCGACGGCACCGACGGCATGCTCGCCCGTTTCTTGCAGAACAAACTCAAACTCATGTTCTGGCATCGCCTCAATCGCGATTCCAATTTCGTGTTCGGCGCACAGCTTAATCTTCCGCGCCTCGTTTCAGGCCTGCGCGACCTCGCTCAACCGGACCCCGCGCTGCGCGGGGAAATCTGCGTCGCCATTCTCGACGACAACGCCCGCCCCGTCGCGATCTCGCGTCCGGAATTTCACACCGTCTGGAAGCGCCCGTTTGTCGCCACTGAAATCGGCGAAGCCCTGCCACATTGGGAAGTCGCCGCTTATATCGTCGACCCCTCGCGCCTCACCCAGGCCGTGTGCACGGAAACCATCATCCTCGGTCTCGTCATCGCCGTTCTCGTCATCGCCATCGGCGTCGGCGGCTGGCTCATCGTGACCGACCTGAATCGCCAGGTCGCACTCGCCCGGCAAAAAACGGATTTCGTCAGCAACGTCTCGCATGAATTAAAAACACCGCTCACCTCCATCCGCATGTTCTCCGAATTGCTCTCTGAAAACCGCGTCGCCGACCCCGCGAAACAACGAGCCTACCTGCAAATCATCACCGCCGAGACCGCCCGCCTCACGCGCCTCATCAACAACGTGCTCGATTTTTCGCGCATGGAACGCGGCGAGAAAAAATACAACCTCCGCGACGCCGACCTGATCAACATCGTCTGCGAAACCGTCGATACCTACCGGCCGCATCTGGAGAATTGCGGCTTTGAACTGGAATGCGCCTTGGCTCCCGGGCAATTGCCTATTCGCGCCGACACCGACGCCATTGCTCAAATCATCGTCAACCTCCTCTCCAACGCCGAAAAATATTCGAATGGCGAAAAGAAAATTGTGATCGAGGCCCGCCGCCGCGACGGTTCCCTGCCCTGCGCCGAAGTGCGAATTCTCGACCGCGGTCCCGGCGTGCCCAAAGGTTGCGAGGAAAGAATCTTCGAAAAATTCTATCGCGCCCACGATTCCTTGAGCAGCGGAATCCAGGGCTCCGGCCTCGGCCTGACCCTCGCCCGCCAAATCGCCCGCGCCCACGGCGGCGATGTAGTTTACGAACCCCGCGAAAGCGGCGGCAGTTGTTTCTGCCTGCGCCTGCCGCTGAAAATGGATTAACTACGCCATGAATCCGAATCAGCATTTGCTCTTCTGCGAGCTCTCGCGACATGGTATTTTACAAGGCGCCAAATTTGTCCCGGAAGCTGAGATTTCCCTGTTCATCCCATCCGTGTTTATCCGTGCCCATCCGTGGTTAAACCATGAAAACTAAAATCCTCATCGTCGAAGACGACCCCCACATCCTGCTGGGCCTCGAAGAAGTCTTGAAAAGTGAAGGCTTCGACGTCGCCACCTGCAATCGCGGCGATCACGCAGTAGACTGTGTCACCAAACACAAGCCCGCCCTCATCGTCCTCGACGTCATGCTGCCCGGCCTCAGCGGCTACGACATCTGCAAACAACTGCGCTCCAAGAAAATCACCTTGCCGATATTGATGCTCACCGCCAAAGGCCAGGAGATCGACAAAGTTGTCGGCCTCGACCTCGGCGCCGATGATTACGTCACCAAACCCTTCGGCGTCCGCGAACTCCTCGCCCGCATCCACGCCCTGCTCCGCCGCGGCTCGAATACAAATGTCGCCAACGGCCAAAGCGACATTTCATTCCAAATCGGCGATTCCATCATCGACCCCAAAACCTTCCAATTGAAACGCCGCAAATCGATTGAAGAACTCACCGCTCGCGAATTAAAACTTCTGCAACTCTTCCACGCGCACCCCGGCGAAGTCCTCTCACGCGACCGATTGTTAAACGAAGTCTGGGGCCAGAATTACTACGGCACCACGCGCACCCTGGATCAGGTCATCGTCCAACTCCGCAAAAAACTCGGCGACAACGGCGATGAACCCAAACACCTCCTCACCGTCCACGGCGTCGGCTACAAACTAGCCTCGTAGGACCGGCGCCCGCCTGTCTCCATTTTTACTCAGGGAGGC
>DASZPR010000560.1:0-3064 GCA_035550235.1 Verrucomicrobiia bacterium
ACCGCCAGGTCCCACGGCTTCAGCGCCTCCACGTTCATCTTTTTGCGACGCTCCGCCTGCAATTGCCGCACTGCCGGCATGATTTCCTTCTCCACCGCCTCGTGAAATTTCACGCAATCATCCGGCGTGTAATCAAAGCGCCCCAGCCGGCGAAATGCATAATCGCGGTAATTATCAAAACCCGCGTTCTTCGCGATCTGCTGGCGCAGCTTGATTTGTTTGTCAAAAATCTCTTCGAATTTTTCGGACTCCTGCAACCGCCGGTTCGCCACCACTTCCCACGCATCCTTCCGCAACGCGCGATCCGGTTCTTCGAGGTAGCGCCCCATCTGCACCAGCGTTCGTTCTTCCCCGCGGAAAATCACCGTCAACGAACCGCTGAGCTTTTGGTATTGTTGTCCCAGCTTCGCTTCCTCCGTTTCCAGCGGAACATTTTCGGGACGAAACAGTTCAATGTGGTTCTTCACATCGCGATCAAAAACGAAATAACGCCCGTTCGATTCAGCCTTCCCTTGTGATTTCACCAGCTCATCCCTGCGCCGCACATAAATCTTCTCCAGCTCAAACTGCCGCGGCTTCAACTCCGGCTCGATTTTTTCGACGAAATGCAAATACGCCTTTTCCGCCTGCGGATTGTCCGTGTGACAGGTCATCGCGATGTAGCGCTTGGACGATTCCTCGTCGAGCGCCGCGCTGAGTTCGCTCCAGTCCAACACCCATTTTTCGAGTTCCGGGATGCTTTTGCATTCCGCCGCGCTCGATTCGAGCTTCTCGAACAGCGGCGCAATCTGGGCCCAATCCCCTAAATCGATTTGTTCCGGAACGAATCGACGCGGTTTATGCGCCGGCAAAGAATCGAACGGCAGTAAATTCATCCGCGCAAGATAGTTTGCCGGCTGCACTTGGGCAATGCGGACTCTTACCTAAAAGTTTGAACATTTGATGTGCCCGCCGTCTCTTCGATGCCCAGAATGCATAAGCAAGTGGTTTCGACATTGGCGACGCCGATTTCCTTGCCGTTCCCGTCGTAATCCGTGATCCATCCCCCAGAGGGGCTTTGAAGTGAGAGTAGCTTTTTCAAAAGGTTGCGCGGCAATTTGGATTCAAGATGCAAGCGCCCCGCGGCAATGGCTGCGAGACCAAGTTTGTAGGTGGCATAATCTTTTTGTGTCCGGGCGGCGGCATCCATAAATCCATTGCCATCCCACAAAATCATGGCCGCGTCCCAATCCTCGCGTGCTTTCGATTGATTCGTTTCAGCAATGCAGGCCAATAAAAGAAGGTCGGCGTAATTAGTCCAACCGGCCATGACATTCGGCGTAATGATTTCCGTCCGAATGATTCCGTTTGTCAGCCGGCGAACATCCGTGAGTTGATAGTGGCGAAACGGAAGCGGTTGCTTGGATTCGTTAAAAAGGATTTTGGCTTTGCTGTCCTGGTCGGTGCTTTCGCGATGGATGGCCGCCATGATTTTTGCCGAAATTTCGGGATGCGTTTTGCTCAGTACTTTTGCCGCAAGGTAATTGTCGTGATAAAGCCAAAAGTTTTTCGCTCCCTGAAATTCCGGCAGCAAATCCAATTGTGGGTCGAAAAGACTGGTGAGGAATGTTCGGCCCCTGGCCGCGGCCTGCGCGAGCGGTGATTCTGCCTGGCTTATTAGCGAAAGAAACAACAGTGGAATTAAAATGGCGCTAAGCGGAAGCAGGCTCTGAGAACGAATCTTCCTCATAAATAGAGCATGTGCCGCCAGCGCAAGCTGTCGAGTCAAAACAACCGCATTACCGCCACTCATGCTTCGGATACCTCCGCTGCAATTCCGATTTAATCTTTGGATAATGTTCGCGCCAAAAATTCGCCAAGTCCTGCGTCACCTGCACTGGTTTCATTCCCGGAGTCAGGATGTGCACCAGCACCGGCACGCGACCCATCGCGATTTTCGGCGTCTGTGTCACGTCATACAATTCCTGGATGCGCATCGCGATATGCGGCGGATTGCTCGCCTCGTAGGAAATTTTCGGGGTGCGCCCGTTCGGCAGCGAAAGCCGTTCCGGCGCGTGCTTATCGAGCAATTCCCGCTGCGCATGCGACAACCACGATTGTACCACCGACCGTACCTCGCGGTCCTTGATGTCCTTGTAACCAATCGCGCCGTGGCAAACTTGTTCAATTAAATGTCGACGATCGTCCTCCGTGATGGGTGGCAACTCAAATTCCGGGCACCACTTGCTCAATAAATTCAGCCGCAAAATCCATTGCTCAATCGTGTGGTCCCACTCCTTCAAGACAAGATGGCCCGCCACAACTTCATCCGCGAGCAAACGCGCCGCAGCCTCCGCCGGTGGTGGATCTACACGCCTCGCGGAAAGCGCCAGTCCGCGAAAACGCGACAGCTCAGCCGCCATCACCCGTTTCTGGGTCGGATCAAACTGCACCTTCAAGTCAGCCTCAATGTCATCCGGAAAAAGCTCCCGCAACCAATCCGGCTCAATGGCCGTCGCCAGCGAAAGAATCGTCCGCACTTCCTCATCTTTGCCCTCCACTTCGCGCACCTCGGCGGCCACGAACAGATTCGCGTGTTGCACCATACTTTCTCGCGCGAGTACGCCCCGGCGATTATGCACCAACTCACAGCGCAACGTCCCCTGGTCCAGCCGATGCGCCACACGATCCGAGAACCCAATGAGCACGCATTTTTGCAGCGCCTCATCTTTCACCTCGCGCGGTTCGGCATCCAAACCTTCTTTTTTCGCGATGCGCAGAAAATGATCAAACAATGGTCCGACCTGCCGCGCCGTGACGGCGTGAATTCCCAGCTTGCGGCAGGCGTCCATGCGAAATTGATTTTTCGCCGCGTAAGTCCACGCGCGCATCAATATCCAAAAATCCGACGTCGCCTTTTCGCCCAGCAAATCCTCGCGTAGTTGATTCGTGTCGCGCCCCACATTGCGCAACAGCAAATCGCGCCCTTGCGTGAGCGCCGCCACGAGCGCGGCCTGGTAAACACAACCATATTCCTGCGCCGCCAGCAGCATACGCGCGTAACGCGGGTGAATCGGAAACGCCA
>DASZPR010000561.1:0-13403 GCA_035550235.1 Verrucomicrobiia bacterium
CGACCAACGCGATGTGATCCTCGAAGTCCGGCGCGAACCCAATGGTCAAAATGTTTTTCGTGAACGAAACGGGATGCGCTTCGAGCAAATAACTGCGGACGAAGGGGCTGGCGCGCCCGGCAGCCTCGACGAGCCGGGCCCAGAGCGTTTCCAAATCGCCAGACGCAACCGGTTCGACAGGCGCCGCGGATTCTTGGAGCGCGGGGGCTAGAGACTGCGGGGCTGGTTTTTGGATAACAGGTTCGCTTCGCGCGGGCGCCGAGCGTTCGATTGGCGCAGCCGATTGCGGACGTTGGGGCGTTGCTGGAGCAGGGAAACTGGGCGTTCCTCCGCGCAAATCCTGAAGCTTCTTAAGAACAGAATCAATGCTCACGGTGTTGCGGGCTTCAATCGCCTTAAGCAATGTGACTTCGAGCAGAATCTTTTTAGAAGCGGCGTCGCGAAGGCGAAGTTCGGCGTTGGCCAGCGCTTCCATGATGCGTGTTAGAGCGTTCGCGTCGGCCATGGCCGATTGCTCGCGCAGTGAGGCGGCTTCTGCTTCGGAAACTTCGAGCAAATTCAAGTCTCCGCGTGAAACCTGGAAAATCAGCAGGTTGCGGAAATGATTCAGCAGGTCGGAAAGCAATCGACCCAGGTCTTTGCCGCCTTTGGCGAGGTCATTCAACAAGCGCAAGGCGCTTTCAATTTCGCCAGTGAGGATGGCCTGCGCAAGTTCCAGCAACTGCCTTTGCGCGGTGAGGCCAAACATCGAGAGCACGTCCGGTTCCTCGATTTTGTCCCCGCAAAAGCTGATGAGCTGGTCGAGCGTGGATTCGGCATCGCGCATGCCGCCGTCGGCGCCGCGCGCTATTGCAAAAAGCGCTTCCGGCGAAATCGTCACCTTCTCCTCTTTCGCGATCTTCGTCAGTTGTTGGACGATCAACGAGGATGGGATACGACGAAGATCGAAACGCTGACAGCGGGAGAGGATGGTCGGCAGTACTTTTTCAGGGTCCGTCGTGGCGAACATGAATTTCACGTGCTCCGGCGGTTCTTCCAGCGTTTTAAGCAACGCGTTGAACGCCGCGGTGGAGAGCATGTGGACTTCGTCAATGATGTAGATCTTAAATTTCGAGGAGGCGGGCGCGTATTTGCAGGTCTCGCGCAATTCGCGAACCTGTTCAACGCCGTTATTGCTCGCACCGTCGATTTCCAGAACATCGATGGAACGGCCTTCGGAAATTTCCTTGCACTTGGGGTCGTTTTCGTCGAAGTCGGCTTTTGGGCCGCCGGTGCAATTCAAGGCTTTGGCAAAAATGCGCGCGATGGTGGTTTTCCCCGTGCCGCGCGGTCCGCAGAACAGGTACGCGTGCGCGATGCGGCCCTGCTCGATGGCGTGGGTGAGCGTCTGGGTGACATGCTCCTGGCCGATGACGTCCGCAAAGGTCTGCGGGCGATATTTTCTGGCGATGACCTGATAGCTCATGTGAAGGAAGAATGCAGAATGAAGAATGAAGAAACGAGGATTTTTTAAGATCGAAGGGCCGCCAATTCCTGCACTGTTCGTTCTGCCTGCATAATAAAAAATGCCAGGGTGACCACGGCAGATGTCGAGCAAACTACCGTTGCTGCCTTCCGGCCCTGGCGGGGTTCGTAAGTCCACATTCCGTGGGCCCTGACGAGCATCAATGTGCTGCACATGTTCAATGGCTTCAATCGTAAAGTTTCGAGTTTTGGTTTTGGGTTTCGAGTTGACGACGGGTATCCCCCCCCCCCGGGTCTTAGGTCCGAAAAGGCCCGAAAAGGCCCGAATGGAGTGCGACTGGCGCACGAATTAGGCACGATTGGAATCCTGTGCCGCTGAAGTTTGGTTGCTCCCTTTTTCATTTCCATTTCCTTTTTTTCCTCCTGGCGGATTCGTTTATAGCATCGGTGTCAATGTGTAATTCGCCGGCGGGACGCCGGCGCTCCCTGGGGTGAAGGCGTCGCTCTTTCGGGGATTGCCCAAGCGTTTGAAAGAAGATCATCGTTTGGGGTTTTAAAAAACTGTAGTCGCCGCGGTGATGAGGCGGATGACGGATTGCGCATAAAAGAATCCGCCTCGTTACCTCGGCGGCTACGATGAATGCTTCCCAGTCTTCCTGGTTTGGTGTGGGCGCTCCTAAAACAACTGCATCGTTTTGGCTTAGGCTTACTCCGGTTTATGATGGCGATGATCGCGGATTCAGGTTTCAAGTATTTTACCGCGGCGGCTTTTACTTGTTCGAGGGTGACGGCTTCGTAGAGGGCGTCTTCGGCGTCGATGTGCTGGTAACCGAGGCCGTAGAGTTCATCGAGGGCGGTGGTGGAGGCGAGGTGGCCGAGGTCCTGGCGGGAAATCTTCTTCTGGCCGATGATTTTTGATTTGGCGCGCTTGAGTTCGGCTTCGGTCAGACCTTCGGTGCGCAATAGCTCGGCTTCGAGTAATAATTCTTTTTCCACGAGGTCGACTTTTTCCGGCATGGTGCCGGTGTAAAAGGCGAAGTAGCCGGGGGCCAGTCCCGGGAAGTGCTGCGCGCCGACGTAGTAGGCGAGTCCCAATTGCTCGCGCACGCGCATGAACAGGCGTGAGCCGAGGTCGCTGCAGGCTTCCTGGAGCAATTCCAGTGCGTAGCGGTCGGTGCTATGCAGGGTGGTGCCGGGGAAACCGACGACGAGGACGGCTTGTTTTTTGTCGCGGTATTCGGTGGTGCGTTGGGGGTTTGCCGCCGGGACGGCGGCGGTCCCAGGGGATGCCGGCGAGACGCCGGCAGCACTTTTGGGCCATCCGGCGAAGGCTTTTTGGACGGCGGCTTTGACTTCGGGGGCTTTTACGTCGCCGTAGATGGCGAGGACGCAGTTGTTGGGGACGGCGAGTTTTTGGTGATGTGCTTTCAGGTCGGCAATCTTCAACGCGGAGACGGTTTCTTCGGTGCCGAGGGTGTCGAGGCCGTAACTGGCATCGCCGAATAATTTGCGGCGCATGGCGATGCTGGCGCTTTTGAGCAGATCGTCTTTGCGGGCCTGGATGTTCGCGATTTGTACTTCCTGTTCGCGTTCAAAGGCGTCGGAGGGAAAGCTCGGGTTCAGGATGACGTCGGCGAGCAAATCCAGTCCGACGGCGAAGTCACTGCTCAGGACTTCGGCGTTGGCGCCGAAGCTTTGGTTGCCGCCGTAGGTGTCGATGCTGCCACCGACGGATTCGATTTCGCGTGCGATGTCCTCGGCGCTGCGACGGGCAGTGCCTTTGACGAGGGTCTTGGCCATCAACTGAGTGATGCCGTTGTTCGCGGTGGTTTCGGCCAGTACACCGCCCTGGAAGGTAGCGCGGAATTCGACGAAGGGCAGGCGATGGTTTTCCTTCACGAGCAAACGGAGGCCGTTCGGCAGTTCGAATTTTTGGATGGGATGATCAGTATTTGATTCGCTGGTGACTGCGACTTTTGGAGCCGCGCCTTCCGGCAACAAAGCGTAGAGCGTGCGATTTTGTGGTGTGAGATATTGCCGCGCGACGCGTTGGACATCGGCCGGAGTGACGTGTTTTATCGCGGCGAGATAACGTTCGGAAAACGTCAGGTCGTTCGCAGTGAGCCAGCTTGAGCCGAGATCGCCGGCCTGACCGTCCATCGTTTTGCGCGTGGAGAGCATGCCGGAGACGAATTGCTTCATGGCTTTGCCGAGCTCTTCGTTGGACACCGGAGCGGTTTTGATTTTTTCGATTTGTTCGAGGACGGCGTCGCGAGTGGGGATGAATTGGTCGGCGTCGACAACGGCGCTGACGCCCAGCAATCCCGGGTTGCCGGGGCTGTAGGTCCAGGCATCGACGTGGTGGGCCACGCCTTTCTTTTCACGGACTTCCTGATAGAGTCGTGAGCTGCGTCCGTGGCCGAGGAGGACGGCGAGAACGTCAAGCGCGGGCACATCAGGATGCCGCAACTCGGGGATGTGCCAGGCGAAGTGCATGTGGCCCATTTCGATGGGTGCTTCTTCGACGATTTCGCGCGGGGCGGTTTGTTTCGGTTCCTCGGGCAGAACCATCGGTGGCAGTGCTTTGGCCTTGGAATTTTTGTAGGCTTCGCGGATTTGGGCGATGACGTCGTCGGATTTCACGTCGCCGGCGACGACGAAGAACACGTTATTGGGCGAGTATTTTTCGCGGTAATAACTGTGGATGTCTTCGGGTTTGATTTCGTTGAAAATGTCGGGATAACCGATGACGGTGAGGCGATAGGGACTACGGGTATAGGCGGTTTCGAACAGGCGGCGGCTGGCGCGGCGATTGGGATCGTCGACGTTCATGTCCATTTCGCGGCGGATGACGTCCATTTCCTTGGCCAATTCATCCGGCGGCAACGTGGCGTGCTGCATGATGTCGCAGAGGATATCGATGGCCGTGCGCGCGCCGGTATTGGGGACGTCGATGTGATAGACGGTGCGGTCAAAGCTGGTGTAGGCGTTCATGTAACCGCCGGCTTCCTGGACTTCCTGATCGATACGGCTGCCAGGGCGGGTGGTGGTGCCTTTGAAGAGCATGTGTTCCAGGACGTGCGAGAGGCCGGCGCCGAGCCATTTGCCTTCGTGGATGCTCCCGGCCATGGCCCAGGCTTGGGCGGAAACGACGGGCGCGCTGTGGTCTTCGCGCACGATGATGGTGAGGCCGTTGTCGAGGGTGGTCGTGGTCACGCCTTGGGGCTGGGAGGAGAAATCGCCGTTAGAATCTGGTTTGCTCATTTGGTTAAAATCGAGAGGTCAAGGTATTCGGAAACGGGCGTGGGGCAAATTGAATTCGGGGCGTGTGGGGCGGGTATACCCCCCGCCGAAGGGGCTGGGACAGGCTGGAACGTGTTGAAACAGGCGGGGATAAGGAGGGGAAACTTCGAACGCTGAACGCTGAACATCGAACGCTGAAGGGCGAAGGGTGGATGTTCGCGATGGATTTGGTGAGGGCCGGTTTTCATTTTTTCGATCAGGATTTCATAAATTGAAAACAAAGAAAAACTTACGGTAATGTTTTAGTTGTAAAATAATACCATTCAAAGTGTTGCAATTGAAAAAATGTCAAAAATTTGTCCTTTAGGCCCAGGTCGTTTTCTTGACCTCACATGATTCGGGTGTTAGAGAGCCGACCGATGTACATATTGTTCGCGATACTTGGGGTTCTATTACTGGTATCGGAGATCGTAGCGTTGCGATACGTGAATCGCACGATGAAGAAAGGGTCTTTCAATCGGGATTGGCGGGTGGCTCGATTGATGCGGAATGGCGTGGAAGCGTTTTAGGGGAAGAAGTGCGGAATTAGTGATTTTTTGTGAAAGGAAATGGGTTGCAGACTGAGGAATGGTCATAACCCTGTGTCGAGTACACAAAAGCGGGATGTGGCGGTGTCTATCTATTGCCATGAACAAATCACGCATCTTCATTCTTCTCGCTGGATTAGTCCTCGGAGTCTTTGCGCTCTGTTGGGCTCGTGCGCAAACGCCAAGTGAAAAATTAAAAGTGGTGCTCAACGGTGTGGAAATTCACACGTTGATGTCGGACAACCACAATGCCCTGGTCGGATATCTGGAGGCGGCAGGCCAAACCAATGCCCTCGAGTTGCTCCGTCAATATCGCTGCGCCTACAGCGCGGACCTGGTGTCATCGGATCTCCGGGACACGGTTGTGATCCTAAAGTATTTGCGC
Organism: Verrucomicrobiia bacterium; assembly: GCA_035550235.1. Taxonomy (GTDB): domain Bacteria; phylum Verrucomicrobiota; class Verrucomicrobiia; order Limisphaerales; family DASXHY01; genus DASXHY01. The sequence goes on from DASZPR010000561.1 coordinate 5,680, forward strand.
GATGGCAACAGGGACCAGGCCATTTATAATCTTGAGCAAAGACTGCATCGGGATGCGGGTCTCCTGTGCAACAGCTACGGCGGGCTTAATTCAACCAACCGTGAGCGGGTCAAACTGGATTCGCTGGAGCAGACTCGGGATTATTTCGCCCAGTTTCCGCACCCCGAATGGGGCACAAATACAGAAAATGCAATTAACGAAGTTTTGCGTCTCGCAGCTAAGAAGTCCCAGAAATGAAATCAGTGGCCAGCCAGGTATTTCGGCAAATTTAGATTTCAGTATCGTCAGAAGGCACGCAAGGCGCGGAATTTTTCGATGGCCTTTTCAGAATTTCAGGCGGTCCTGCGGGAACCTTGAAATTAGATGTAATACATCTTTTCTTTTTCGCCACCTTCGTCGAGCAGTTTTTGGAAGGTGATGCTGTCGGCCGCGGTGTCGGCGGCGGTTTTGAGGCGTTGCCAGGCGGCGCGGAGTTCGGGGGCGCAATTTTTGTCGCTCAGGGCGGGGGCGTCGAAGACTTCGCCATGGACGGCGCGGAGGACGTCGCCGAGGGAGATTTCGGCGGGGGGGCGGGCGAGGAGGTAGCCGCCTTCTTTGCCGCGGACGCTTTTGGCGATGCCTTTGGCTTTCAGTTCGAGGAGGATTTGGACGAGGTAATTGGCGGGGACGCCCTGGGCGGCGGCGAGTTGCTCGACGCGCACGGCGGTTTCGTTCGGGAAATGGCGCGCCAACGCGAGCACGGCGCGCGTGGCGTAATCACTTTTGACCGAAAGCTTCACGACGGGGAGAGTAGTGGAGGGAGTTGGAAGTTAGAAGTTAGAAGTTGGGAGGGGAAAGATGGTGATGTGTAATAAGGCTTTTCGGCGAGACGCCGAAAAGGACCCGCGGGACGCGGGTGCTACCCTGAACTCAGGCAGATCGCTTCAACAATCGCACGCGGGCTTTGGCGCGGCGGCGGAGCTTTTGGAGGGAGCTTTGGGGAGCTTCGCGCAGCAGCAGATATTTGGTGTGCGGGATATTCGAGCGCCAGAGGTCTTCGGGAGTGGTGTTTTTGCCGTCGATGCCGGGCGCGAGTTCGATGCTGAGTTTGCGGAAGAGGTGTTGCACGAAGGCGGAGCAATACATGGAGCTTTCGCGCGCGAGGAGGTTGGTGCGGGTGCGGAGTTCCTGCCGACGCAGGGCGAGGAGGGTGCCGAATAATTCGCGGACGGAATATTTGGCGCGGGTGGCGACGAGTTCCAGTGCTTCACGCAGGAGGACGGTGACGTGTTCCTCGCTCAATCCGAAATCGAGAATCGCGAGGTTGGTGTAGAGTTTTTCGTCGTAGTATTTGGAGACGCGATTTTCCTGGACGCCGAGCTGGATGTGTTTGCGGTGGACTTGCAGGTCGGATTCGATGACCCAGTGATGCCCATCGGCGCGCAGGCCTTGAAAAATAAAGGCGTGGGACCAGATGCCCCATTGTTCGTTTTCATCGAGGTGGCGTTCGGCGCGGCAGATGGCTTTGTCGACGAGGGTGAGTCCGCCGGAGAGGCCGATGCGGCCGGGGCGCGCGTGGAGTTTTAGAAATTCCTCGTTGGAGAGATTGGTAAGACGGATGGTCTCGTGCTGTGTGGTCGCGGGCATTGAATGGCGGTGGGAGGGTAGGGCAAAAGGGTCTAAAGTCCAAGGGCCAAAGTCCAAAGTTTGCCAATGTGGATCGGTTGCGTGGGATGATGAATGGTGAGGGTTTTTGGCGCGCGGTATTGACTAAAATTAAGTTAGAGCCTTCTCACGTCGGCTCCTACGTTACTTTGCGCCTTTGCCTCTTCGTGTCTTTGCGTTACAACCTTCGGCGATGTTTGAATTGTTGAAAACGGATGCGCACACCAAGGCGCGGTTGGGCAAGTTGACCACGGCGCATGGTGTGGTGGAGACGCCTATTTTTATGCCAGTGGGCACGCAGGCGAGTGTGAAGGCGCTTGATCCACGAGAGTTGCTGGAGATGCACACGCAAATCATTCTTGGCAATACGTATCATCTGAATTTGCGGCCGGGGATGGAGGTAATTCGGGCGGCGGGCGGGTTGCATCGGTTCATGAATTGGGACAAACCGATTCTGACGGACAGTGGAGGGTTCCAGGTTTTCAGCCTCGCGAAGATTCGCAAGGTGAAGGAGCATGGGGTGGAATTTCGTTCGCATATCGATGGTTCGAAACTTTTTTTGGGGCCGAAGGAGTCGATGGAAATTCAACGCACGCTCGGCTCGGATATCGCAATGGTGTTTGATGAGTGTCCGCCGCATGACGCGCCGGCGAAGGAACAAAAGCAAGCGGTGGAACGGACGATTCGTTGGGCGGGGGAATGCCGAGCGCAACCGCGCGCGGAGGGGCAGTTGGTGTTTGGCATTGTGCAGGGCGGGTCGAATCCGGAATTGCGCGAACAATGCGCGAAGGTTTTGGTGGCGCTGGAATTTGATGGCTATGCAATCGGAGGCGTGAGTGTGGGCGAGCCGGAGCATGAGATGTTCAAGGCGGTGGAATTGGCGGAACCGTTCTTGCCGACGCACAAGGCGCGGTATGCGATGGGGCTCGGCACGCCGGCGCAGTTGGTGGAGTTGATTGCGCGCGGGGTGGATATGTTCGATTGCGTGCTGCCGACGCGGGTGGCGCGCAACGGCACGGTGTTCACGCGCAAGGGGGCTTATGTTTTGAGGAACGCGGAGAACAAAATGGATTTTCGGCCGCTGGAGGATGGGTGCGAGTGTTTCGCGTGTCAGAGATTTACGCGGGCGTATTTACGACACTTGTATATCGCGCAGGAGATTCTCTCGATCCGGATGTTGAGCGTGCACAACTCGTATTTATTTTTGAAGTTGATGGAGGAGGTGCGGGCGGCGATTGCGAATGGGACGTTCGCGGAGTTTCATCGGGAATTCGTGGCGAATTATCGGCCGTCGCAGAAGGTGATGCTGGCGCGGGCGGCGGCGAAGGAGAGGTGAGGCGTGAAACGTGAGGCGTGAAACGTGAATTCGGGCGAGAGCTTTAAAAGAAGCAATATCTTCTGGTCACGTTTCACGTTTTACGTTTCACGAACTCGGTGGATTTCTTCGTAAATAACCGTTGTTCGAGAAATTTGACGGATTTCAGGGGCAATAGGAGGGGCAAAAATTGTTCATTTTTCGTCTAAGAAACAGCGCCCGTGGGTGTCGTAGATGGTGACGATGTCTTTTACGCTGTCAAAACGCCGGGGGGGTTGAACCCAAATGGTCAATGCCAGCATGGCTGTAATGCAACGAGACCAGGCCAGCGCCGCGCCGCCCAGGGCCGAGACGATCGAGGAGCTGTTCGCAGCGCTCGAGTCGCCGTTGTTGAGTTATGCCTTGCGGCTGGCGGGGGAGTTGAGCGTGGCGGAGGACATCCTGCAGGAAGCATTCATGAAACTGCACACGCAATTTAAAGAGGTCCGCGAGCCGCGACGGTGGCTGTATCGCTCCGTGCATAACCTGGCGCTGAATCATCGGCGCGATTCGGGGAAGGTCATTTCGTTGGATTCCAAGATCGAGGAGAGCGAGCACCATGATGCGACGGATCCGCAGCCGTTGCCGGATGAGCAGATTGCGCGGCTGGAGGGAATCGGGCTGGTGCGGCTGGGGATGAAGGCGCTGGACGAGCGGAGCCGTGAGGTGTTGCGGCTGAAGTTCACGGAGAATTTATCTTACAAGGAGATCAGCGCGCGGACGGGGTTGAAGATGGGGCATGTGGGTTATTTGATTCATCATGCCTTGAAAGCCATGGCGGAGGAACTTTCTAAGAACGGAGTGGTGCGATGAGGAACCGAGGAACATCGAACATCGAACGCCGAACGCTGAACGTCGAAGGGATTTGTCCTGGTGCGTTGGGTGTAGTCATCCAGGCTCTCGCAGGGAATCTGGAACATCGAACATCCAACATCGAATGGATTATTTGCCTTCTCTGGTTTTAGAGCGAACTTCCGGCTGATCTCCGGGCCGAGAATTTCTCGAAACAATTCGCCCATTGAACTGTGGTATCAATCGGAAAATATGGAGACAGGCAGGATGCCTGTCCTACGGATCATGGCGAGGGTGAAACTTTGGAATGCGTTTGGGAGGCCACGGGTCATAGTCTCAATTCAGCGGAGGTCGTTATGAATCCGGAATTCCCTCAAAACGAGCGCGCGCAGTTGGAGGCAAAATTGACGGCGCTCCTGCTGGGTGAATTACACGCGGATGAAGTGGCGGCGTTGCGAAACGCAATGGAGCAGGATGCGGAATTGGCGGCGTTGTATGAGCGGTTGAAGGCGACGGTTGAACTGGTGCGTGAGGGGGCGGCGCAACCGAAGGTGGAACAGGCGTCGCTGAAATTGTCTGCGGAAAAGCGGGAGAAGTTGCTGGCGAGTTTCAAGACGGCCGCGCCGAAGGAATTCGCGAAGCCGAGGCGGGTGATGGATTGGCTGGTGCCGTTGGCGGCGTGCGTGGCGATTGTGGGGGTGTTGGCGGTGATGCTTTTGCCGAGTTTGGCCGGCACCAAACGCAGGGCGAGGGTGGGGCGGCCACAAACGGACCAGCTAGCTTCGATGGATTATACCAAGGCTCCGTCCGCGCCAAACACGCTTACAATTACGCGTGGAAGACAGGGCGAATATGAGAATCTAAGTGATGGTTTAAGGGGAGAGCGTCAATTGAGGGAGGGGGTTCGCACGCCTTCGCCTGCAAATGAAACCGTTGCGTCCACGCCAGGATTTCAATTTGGGCTTGTGCCCACCGAAGTTGCACCTGCTTCAGTGAAGCGTGCGCCGATTGTTTTGCCACCAGGACAGGAAGGCGATGTGGGGAAGGTGCCAGGACAGACGATGGCGGATAGCCTCGATCAAAACAAGATGCCGATTCATTATGCCTTTTCGAGTGACATCGGCGGGGCGCTCAAGCAACTGGGTAGTCAGCAGACAAATGAGTTGGCGCTGAATCGGTCACAGGTCTGGCAGGCGGGAGCGCCAAAAAACGCGGATGATCAAATGCTGTTGTTTGGGGATGAGAATATCAATCGGGGTGCGGCCGTTAGCCAAGGTTCCACTGTGACGAATGGGGTTGCTCCTGGCGCGATGGCATTCAATGCGGACGCGGATAGGGATCAAACTTCTTATCGAATGTTGTCGAGGCTCGGCACGGAGGCTGACCAGGGAAAGTTGAATCTCCATTACACAAATGGTGACAAGGCGCCGGTGCTGGGAGATTTGCCGAGTGTGGGGAGGTTATTCAAGGGCGATTCCACGGTAGCGCAAAATGAGGATTTCAAGACGGCGTTGACGCGAGACGATGTGAGCGGGTTGCAGTATCTGGCAACGAACGCTGCGGTGGCGTCGCGGTCGCTGTCGTGGGGACCGATTGAGGGAGCGACCAATGCGGCCGCTGTGGCGGCTGATACGGAGGCTTTCCAGAGGCTGAATGGCGCGGATTCACTTGGGAAGGATGCGGTCGTTAATAGCGGCGCTTTGACTTTGGGCGGGACGGTTACAGGCTCTTCGAAAGTTGCTGTTCGGCGCGCGTACATTGTTCCGCCATCATCGTCTGATGGGTTGCTCACTTCGGGGCTGCGCACACCTAACCATGCGTCCGAAATTGTTCAGGCAGAAAATCGGAAATCGGAGATTGTTTTGCCGGCAGTGACGGATGGCCTTGGGTTCGGCGGTGGTGGAAATAGTGGGCCCGTATTAATGGCTCGAAAGCAGCAAGCGAGTAGCGGGAAGCAGGTGGAGCTTGCGGCGGCTGCCAATGCGCCGAAACAACGGGCCGCCGAACCTTCGATGAGCGTCGGCGCAAAGCTTGCTGAAGTGGACTCGGATGACAATCGAGCGCCGGGGTATGATTGGTATTTGGGAAATAAATTGATGACCAATGGGTCTGTTGTTGCTTCGGGTGGCACGGTGCCAGCAGAGGAGGCCAGGTTAAGTGAGCAAAAAAGGGCTACGATGCCATCCACGCAGGAGATTGAGCGCGTGAAGGCGATTCATGAGGAAAATATCCAAACCTCACAAATGCTACAGGACGGCAAACTTCTCTTTCAGCTTGGGAAAACGGATGAAGCAGAATCGAAATTGAATGAAGCCCTTGCGCGTGATCCAGCCAATCAAGGGGCTCTCTATTATTTGAGTCTCATCAAGCAGCAACGTGTTCGTCAGGTGGTGGATGCGCGCAATGTGACGTCGATGACTCGGATGGCTCAGGTGGAAACGGCTTGGAGGGATAATGGTGCGCGTCAGCAACTGTCGGCTCCTTCGATGCCGCGCACGAACTCTATCTCCAGTTCCAATTGGCGGAACGGTACTGCCACAGCAAAGGGCATTTATGACGATGGTGCAAATTCGGCTAATTCTAATGTGAGCAGCACGGCGTTACTGGAGACGCGTACGTTCAAAGTGGACCCAAATAGTTTCTATGGAAAGCTTCAGAATTCTTCTCTTAAACAGCCGCTGAGCGAGAGTGACAGAGCTTTAATTTCGACAAATCAACCAAGACGGTTCAGGTATGTAACAGGCTTGGAACCGACGACGGAACTGAATTTGGCTTTCGTGGGATTTTTGCGAGATGCTGGCGTCAAATTGGATGCCAGCAAAGGAGAGAACGTTTTCTTTGATGACCGTGAGGGTACTCTCAGGATTGAGGGTACGGCAGGTGATGTAGATAAAGTGAAACTGTTGATTGAAACCATAAATCGTAATACCCCGCCGGAAGCCGAGACAAATCAAACTCAGAAAATTGACGCTGCTCTTCCAAAACCTCCGATACCTCCGCCGACCCCGCAGCCCGAAATTTTAACGCGGGAGAATGCGGTTTCCACGTTTTCGCTCAATGTCAGCGATGTGTCGTTCAAGCTGGCGGCGGCGAGTTTGGAGAAGGGGCAGATGCCGGAGCCGGCGTCGATTCGGTCGGAGGAATTTATCAATGCGTTTGATTATCGTGATCCGGAGGCAGCGCCGGGGGTGCCGATTGCGTTTGCTGCGGAACGGGCGCGGTATCCATTTGCGCATAATCGGGAGCTGTTGCGGTTTTCGCTGAAGACGGCGGCGGCGGGGCGGCAGGCGGGGAGGCCGTTGAACATTGTTTTGCTGCTGGATAATTCGGGGTCGATGGAGCGGGCGGATCGGGTGAGTATTATTCGCGAGGCGCTGCGCGTGTTGGCGAAGCAATTGCAGGCGTCGGATACATTCAGCATCGTGACGTTCGCGCGAACGGCGCAGTTGCGGGTGGATGGGATTCCGGGCAGCCAGGCGGCTGCGGCGGAAGAAATCGCGAAGCTGACGCCGGAGGGTGGCACGAATCTCGGCGAGGCGCTGGATCTCGCTTACGAAACGGCGCTGCATCATTACCTGGCGAACGGGGATAATCGCGTGGTGTTGCTGACGGACGGCGCGGCGAATCTGGGCGATGTGAATCCGGAGGTGCTGAAGCAGAAAGTGGAGGCGCAGCGGCAGCAGGGTGTGGCGCTGGATTGTTTCGGGATTGGTTGGGAGGGTTACAATGATGATTTGCTGGAGGTGCTGACGCGCAATGGCGATGGGCGTTATGGGTTCATCAACACGCCGGAGGCGGCGGACACGGATTTCGTGGCGCAGATCGCGGGCGCGTTGCACGTGGCGGCGGCGGACGTGAAGGTGCAGGTGGAATTCAACACGAATCGCGTGACGTCGTATCGGCAGATTGGTTACGCGAAGCATCAATTGACCAA
>DASZPR010000562.1:0-4365 GCA_035550235.1 Verrucomicrobiia bacterium
GTCCAGGTCCGAGTGCCCAGGTCAAAAATCTGCGCGCTGGAAACCGTCGTGTTGCCACCGGCCACCAATACTTTGCCGTTGGCCAAAAGCGTGGCCGTAAACGATTCGCGCGCCGTCCCCATGCCGGCGAGGGAAATCCAAACGCCGTTCGTGGGATCGTAAAGTTCCGCGCTCGAAAGATTGTGCCCACCTGCGACCAACACCTGCCCGTTGGTAAACGCCACGGCCGCGTGATACGCGTGCGCATCCGTCATATAGCCCGTCAGCGCCCACGTCCCATTCGTCGGATCATAAATTTCCACGCCGTTGGTCGCGCCCGTGTAGCCCGTGCCACCCGCGATCATGACTTTGCCGTTGGCCAGCAATGACAACGTCGCGCCCGCCGTTCTCCCATACTTCAACGAACTCGTGGCCTTCCATGCCGTCACCGGATTGTAAAGCTCCGCGCTCACGCCGCCATAAACCATCCCGCCCGCCAGCAATACCTCGCCGTCGGGAAGCAGAGTCGCCGTGTGAATGGAACGATTGCTGATCAACGAACCGGCCACCACCCACGTGCCCCAAGCCGGGTTGTATATTTCCGCCAGCGGCGTGGGATAACTGCTCCCGCCGCCGGTGGCGAGCACCTCGCCATCCTGCAACAGCGTCACCGCGAACTGTTCGCGGTTCACTTTCATCGAACCCGTCGCGGCCCAGGCGTGATTGCTCAGACTGTAAATTTCAGCGGTCACGTTGCCATCGCCGCTGCCCACCACCAACACCCTGCCGTCGTTAAGCAACGTCGCGCAGTGTTCAAACCGGTTCGTAGCCATCGAACCAGTCGCCGTCCATTGGCCCGTGGCCGGATTATATAATTCCGCCACATTAATCGGAGCCGTCGTGAACCCTTTGTGCGCCTCTCCCCCGGTGACGAGCACCATGCCGTTCGTCAACAACGTCGCGGTGTGTTGCTCATGATTGGTGGTCATGGACCCGGTCTGGCTCCACGTGCCGAGCGCGGGATCGAACAACTCGGTCATGTTCGTGCTGGAAGGAATGCCTCCCGCCGCGAGCACCTTCCCATTGGGCAAAAGCGTCAGCGTATGATACCGCCGCCCGATGAGCATCGAATTCGTCAACGTCCAGGTTTGCAGAATCGGATCATAGATTTCCGCGTTCGTAACGGTCGTGAAATTCGTCGTGACGCCTCCGGAAACGAGAACTTTTCCATTGGGTAATAAAACCGCGGCATGGTTGTAACGCGGCAGATTCATCGTGCCGGTGGCGGTCCAGGTCTTCGTGGCCGGGTCGTAGAGTTCCGCGTTGGCCGTCGGTTGAAACGTGCTGCTGTCGGTGCCGCCCGCAATCAGCACCAACCCGTTCGTCAGCATGGTGGCAGTCGGCCCATTGCGCGGCGTGGTCATATCCCCCGTATTGAAAAAAGCGCCGGCGCGAACTCCCGGCACAAGCGCGAGGGCAATAAATAAAAAACCGAGTGTCAGGAGCAACCAATGATGACTTGTGTGTTTTCTCATAAATCAAATTTGTGTTTTAACCGACTCCAACCGCCTCGCGCGCAAAACCAATCCAAACACCGGTTGCGCATCCCGAAAAAGAGCGAACCTTCCATTTCCCACTCCGCGGGCAACTCTTGCAGAAACACCCACCGTGAAGAACATCAGCCAACCGTGCGCGTCTAAAAGAGTCGGATAATCAAGAGCCTTCGCTTCCCCCTCAACGCTAGAATGCCTGGCGGAATAGGGTCAGCCCCGGCACAGCGGTGATTTCCTATTTCCTCATAACCAGCCACTTAGGTCAAATGTTTTATGACTCATTGAGTCTACAAATTCTCTAATTGAGGTCGACCATTGAGCCAAACCGCCTAATACCACCCGGACGCAGAATCACAGGAGACGATCGCACCGTCGACTATTCGCATGCGGTGCGTTCTCGCCAAATCGTCACAAGAAACGGTCAGTCGCGGCACCCGCATTTCACTTGCGCTCCGCGACCTCCGCCGTAATCTTTCCCGGCTTTTTATGAACTATAAAATTTCCAAACGCGCTGCGTCGCTGAGCCCATCGCTCACCTTGGCCATCGATTCCAAGGCCAAGGCCATGAAAGCCGCCGGTGAGGACGTCGTCGGCTTCGGCGCGGGGGAACCGGATTTCGACACCCCGCAACACATCAAAGACGCCGCCGCCAAGGCGCTCGCCGACGGCTTCACCAAATACACGCCCGCGGCCGGAATTCCTGAATTGCGCCAGGCCATCGCCGACAAGCATAAACGCGAAAACGGCCTCACCTACAAACCCTCGCAGATCATCGTCTCCTGCGGCGGCAAGCACTCCTGCTACAACGTCATCCTCGCCACGTGCGAAGAAGGCGACGAAGTCATCATCCCCGCGCCCTACTGGCTGAGCTACCCGGAAATGGTGAAACTCGCCGGCGCGACTCCCGTCATCATCGCCACCACGGACAAAACTGAATTCAAAGTCACGCCGCAGCAATTGCGCGCCGCCATCACCCCACGCACCCGCTTGTTCATTTTGAATTCGCCCAGCAACCCGACCGGGAGCGTTTACACCCCGGAAGAAATCAAAGCCCTCGGCGACATTTGCGTGGAAAAAAACGTGCTCATCATGAGCGATGAGATTTACGAACACCTGCTCTATGATGGCGCGAAGGTCAAAAGTGTCGCGAGTTTTTCGCCGGCGCATTTCGAACACACCATCATCGTGCACGGCTTCGCCAAAGCCTGGAGCATGACCGGCTGGCGCCTCGGCTGGTGCGCCGCGCCCGAGCCGATTGCCAAGGCCATCGACGCCATCCAAAGCCACAGCACGAGCAACCCATGTTCGTTCGCGCAAAAAGGCGGCGTGGCCGCCTTGACCGGCCCGCAGGATCATTTGCCGAAGTGGCTCGCGGAATTTTCCAAGCGCCGCGAGTTCGCGTTCAAGAAACTCAACAGCATCCCCGGAATTTCCTGCGTGAATGCGAAGGGCGCGTTTTATCTTTTTCCGAACATCTCCCAGGTCGGCCTGAATTCCTCCGACTTCTGCGCGAAATTGTTGGAGCAACAAAAAGTCGCCGCCGTCCCCGGCATCGCCTTTGGCGCCGACGATTACCTCCGCATCAGCTACGCCACCAGCATGGCGAACATCGAGAAAGGCCTCGATCGCATGGAGAAATTCGTCAAAAGCCTCGGCAAATAATTGGCCTGTAGCGGCGTCTCGGCAGAGCGCCGCATTTTAACGTAGCCGCCGACGTAAGGAGGCGGACAGTAAACCCGGCAGCCAACGATCCACACGACAGCGGCTACCTGCTCGGCGCAACTTTTCCTGGAACTTTGTGTTTACAGGATATTGCGTTAAACTCGAGCATGACCCTTGAATCACTCATCGCCAGCGCAAAGCACCAGGGCGCAAGCGATTTGCACCTGGAAGCCGGCCTGCCGGCGACGTTGCGGGTTCGCGGCAATTTGCACTCCGCCGGCGAGCCCATTGCACCGCAAATGTTGGCCGGCTTCGCGCGCGAGATTCTCGGCGATCACTGGCCCCAATTTCTCGAGCGCCACTCCGCCGATCTTTCCCGAACCATTTCCGGCGTTCGCTGCCGCATCAATATCCTGCAAACCTCGCGCGGCATCGGCTTTGCCATCCGCCTGCTCGCGTCTTTTCAAGCCACCCTCGAAACGCTCAACCTGCATCCTGATCTCAAAAAACTCATCTCGCACCCGCACGGCCTGATTCTCATCAGCGGGCCGACCGGCTCGGGCAAATCGTCGACCCTCGCCGGGTTGATCCAGGAAATCAATCTCTCCGACGCGCGGCACATCGTGACCATTGAAAGCCCGATCGAATATTCGTTTCGCCCGCGCCGCTCTTTCATTCGCCAACGCGAAGTCGGCCGCGACACTCCCAGTTTCGAGCAAGCGCTCCTCGATGCCCTGCGCGAAGATCCGGATGTCCTGATGGTCGGCGAAATGCGCGAACCGGAAACCATGCGTCTCACGCTGAACGCCTCCGAGACTGGCCACCTCGTTCTCGCTACCGTCCACTCCTCCACCTGTGCAGAAGCATTGCAACGAGTCGCCTCGGCCTTTCCCGCGGAAATCCAGGCGAGCGTATGCGCCCAACTCGCTGATTGCCTGCTCGGCGTCATCTCGCAACGCCTCGTGTTTCGCAACGACCTGAACATGCGCGTGCCTGAATGCGAGGTGCTGATGGCCACGCACGCGGTGAAAAATCACGTTCGCGCCCGCGAATATTTCAAAATCGCCTCAGCGCTCGAAACCGGCGCGGACCACGGCATGTGGACGTTTCAGCGCTACCGCACCTGGATGCAAAATCGCAAAAAGTGGCACACGCCGAATGAACTCGCCGA
>DASZPR010000563.1:0-5131 GCA_035550235.1 Verrucomicrobiia bacterium
GGGCCGTTGAACTTTGTGCAATTCTGGCTCGACACCATTGGCGAATGGAAAGCGGAAAACAAAAACAATAAAGCCATCATCGCGCTGGCCGCGCCCAAAAACGTGCAAGACGGGATTCTCGCGGACGCAAAACGCGCGGCGCTCGTGGACGTAATCGCCTTTCGCTATTGGTGGCTATCGGACAAGGGACTTTACGCGCCGGAGGGTGGAAAAAATTTGAGCCCGCGGCAATGGGAGCGCATGTTGGGCAACAGCACGCCGAGTGACGCAAATCTCGCCGCAATGGCTGCGGAATATCGCGCCAAATTTCCAGCGAAGCCGGTGATTGCAACCAGTGAGCAAGGATTAAACCTAAGCCGCAGCGGCTGGGCTTATGTCTGCGCCGGCGGTTCCATGCCGAATTTGCCGCGCACCACGGACGCGAAGTTACTGGCGGCAATTCCCCAAATGAAAATCTGGAAAGCCGACGCCAAAAAACAGCAATGGGCTTTGCGCGAAGCGGGAAAACAAATTCTGGCCTACGGCGGCGGCGAATTAGACCTGTCTCCCGAAACCGGTTCGTTTGAAGTGCACACGGTAAACGCGAAGACTGGACAACTTTCTCCCGGAGAAACCGTCAATGCGGGCGGCGTAGTAACATTGCCGGACGCGACCGTCGTTTGGCTGACTAAAAAATAATATGATTCCAACCAAAGCTAAAATCGCAGCGCTCGCGCTGTTGATCACTACAACTCTTTTACCGCATGCGTCCGATGCGGCCGACACGGCCAATGCGACCACCGTTTCCCCGTCCACGCAGCGCTATAAAATCTCGGTGTGTGATTGGATGATTCTCAAACGCCAGAAGCTCGGCGCATTCCAGCTCGCGAAGGATATCGGCGCGGACGGCGTGGAGGTCGACATGGGTTCGCTCGGCACCAACGACACGTTCGTAAGCTTGATCACCACCAACGCCGCGGTGCGCCAGCAATTTCTCGACAAAGCCCGCGAATTTAACCTCGAAATTTCTTCAATCGCCATGTCCGGCTTTTACGCGCAATCGTTCGCGGAACGGCCGACCGTGCCGCGCATGACGCAGGATTGCATCGACACCATGAAGGCGATGAACGTAAAGGTCGCGTTTTTGCCGCTCGGCGTGCGTAGTGATTTGGTGAAACACCCCGAGTTGCGCCCGAAGGTCGTTGCGCAACTGAAAGTCATCGGCGCGCAGGCGGAAAAAGCCGGGGTCATCATCGGCATCGAAACCGAGTTGGATGCGGACGCGCAAATCAAACTGCTGGACGATGTGGGTTCGCCCGCCATAAAGATTTATTACAACTTTTCGAATGCGATTCAAAATAATCACGACCTCATTGGTGAACTGGAGAAGCTTGGCAAGGACCGCATCTGCCAGATTCATTGCACCGACCAGGACGGCGTGTGGTTGCAGGACGATCCCAAAATCAACATGCCAAAGGTGAAGGAAACGCTCGATAGAATGGGCTGGAGCGGCTGGCTGGTCATCGAGCGCTCGCGCAAGGCCAGCGATTCACGCAACGTGAAAGGAAACTTTGGTGCGAACACGGCGTATCTGAAATCCATTTTCCAAAAATAATGAAACCCTCACGACTTCTATCCCGCGGAGCGTTGCTCGCACTTCTTTTGCTCGCAACAAATTTGTTTGCGTCCGACAGCGTCGAGCAATGGGGCGTTTATGAAATTGCGTTGAAAGGCCCAACCAATGGAAATCCTTTTCTGGATGTAATGTTGTCCGCGGCCTTCACACAGGGCGACACGAAAATTGAAGTGAATGGTTTCTATGACGGCGACGGCATGTATCGCGTGCGGTTCATGCCGGAAACGCAAGGCGCGTGGCATTACGTCACCGAGAGTTCCAGCGCCCTCTTGAATGGCAAATCAGGCGAGTTCACGGTTTCAAAACCCTCGGCGCAAAATCACGGCGCAGTGCGGGTGGCCCACACGTATCATTTCGCGTATGACGATGGCGCGCCGTACGAGGAACTCGGCACGACCTGCTATGTCTGGGAATGGCAGCCGGAAGCGCTGCAGCAAGAGACGCTCAAAACGCTCGCAACAGCACCGTTTAACAAAATCCGCTTTTGCGTCTTCCCAAAGCACTATCAGTGGAACACGAACGAACCAATTCTTTATCCATTCGCGGGAACGCCCACGACAAATTGGGATTTCACTCACTTCAATCCGAAATATTTTCAACATCTGGAGCAGCGCGTCGCCGACCTGCAAAAGCTGGGGATCGAGGCCGACATCATTTTGTTCCATCCCTACGACGAAGGGCATTGGGGATTCGATCGAATGCCCGCGGCGGTGGATGATCGCTACCTGCATTACGTCGTCGCGCGACTGGCCGCGTATCGCAATGTCTGGTGGTCACTCGCAAACGAGTGGGATTTCATGAAGGAGAAAAAGGAATCTGACTTCGTGCGCTTCGGTGAAATCGTTTCACACGATGACCCATATCATCATTTGCTTTCGATTCATAACGGCTCGAAAATTTTCAACCACACCCTGCCCTGGATTACCCACGCAAGCATTCAAAACGGTTTTGCCGTCGAGGAACCCGGTCGCGCGGAGCTTTATCGCGATGTCTATCGCAAGCCCATTGTCTATGACGAAGTGAAATACGAGGGAAACATCGACAGCCGTTGGGGGCAACTCTCGCCGGAGGAAATGGTCTTCCGATTTTGGAACGCAACTGTAGCCGGCACTTACTGCGGCCATGGCGAAACGTACAAAAGCGCCGACCAGGTTTTATGGTGGTCCAAGGGCGGCGTGCTCAAGGGCCAAAGCCCCGCGCGCCTGGCGTTTCTGAAAAAGGTGCTCGACGATGCTCCCGCCCAGGGCATCGATCCCATCGACAAATGGCAGCTCGCTGATATTGGCGGCCAACCGGGAGAATATTACCTCATCTACTTCGGCAAGCAGACACCCACGAGTTGGAAATTTGCCATTCCCAAACCGCCGATGGGTAAACTGCAATCCGCAGACGGTTTGAAGTTCACTGCCGAAGTCATCGATACCTGGAACATGACGATCACGCCGGTCGACGGCGTTTTCGCGCCTACCAAAAAGGAAAGTTATCTCTTCGCCGATAAGGACGACCGATCGATTCAATTGCCGGGCAAGCCTTACATGGCGATTCGAATTAGGCGGGTAAAATGAACCGGTTTCGCCGCACAATCGCGATTGGTACTCTGCTTGTCGCCTGCTGCAGTTCGGCGCGAGCGGAGAACGTATCCATCGTGATCGAATCGAACGCCTCTCCGCGCGTGCAATTTGGCGCGGCAAAATTAGCGGCCGCCCTCAATGCCGCGAAATTGCCCGCCGCCATCACCAAGTCAGAAAACCGCTCCACGCAACAAATCCATCTCGAAACGCCGCGCGATACCTCCGTCAGACACGAAGGTTTCCATCTTGATGTGGCGGCGAACAATGACATCGTGATTACCTCGAGCGATGATTCCGGAGCCCTTTATGGATGCCTGGAATTGGCCAACCGCATTCGCGAGTCGGGAAAACTACCCCCCGACGGGATCGCGAACTTTCAAGATGCTCCCGCCATGACCCTGCGCGGCACCTGCATTGGCATGCAGAAAACATTTATCCTGCCGGGCCGAAAGGTTTACGAATACCCCTACACGCCGGAGTTGTTCCCGTGGTTCTACGATAAAAAGCTGTGGACCGACTACCTCGATTTTCTCGCGGAAAACCGCATGAACACGCTCTACCTCTGGAGCGGTCATCCCTTCGCCTCGCTCGTGCGGCTGAAGGATTATCCGTACGCGGTCGAAGTGCCCGATGATGTCTTTGCCAGGAACCAGGAGCAATTTCGCTGGCTCGCCCAGGAATGCGACAAGCGCGGCATCTGGCTCGTGCAAATGTTTTACAACATCCTCGTCTCAAAACCGTTTGCCGAAACGAATCACATTTCAACCCAACTTTCCGAACCCACGCCGCTGGTCTCTGATTACACGCGCAAATCCATTGCGGAATTCGTGAAACAATATCCAAACGTCGGCCTCATGCTTTGCCTCGGCGAAGCGTTGCGCGGCACCAGCAATCAAATCGCGTGGGCCACCCAAACAATCTTGCCCGGCGTGTTGGACGGAATGAAAGCCGCGGGCTTGAAGGAACAACCGCCCGTGGTCATCCGCACGCACGCCATGGATCCCTACGCCATCATGCCGGCTTGCTTCCAGGTGTATTCCAATTTGTTTACCGAGACAAAATACAACGGTGAATCGCTCACCACCTGGGAGCCGCGCGGCAAAGATCAAGCCACGCATCTCGCGATGAGCAAGCTCGGGCCGCATCTCGTCAACATTCACATCCTCTCGAACCTCGAACCGTTCCGTTATGGCGACACGGAATTCATCAAAAAATCCGTACAGGCGTCGCGCGATCGGCTGGGCGCCAGCGGCATACACCTGTATCCCTTGTCATACTGGAACTGGCCTTACGCACCGGACATCGCCGAGCCGCCGTTGTTGCAATGGCGTCGCGATTGGATCTGGTTCCAGGCGTGGGCGCGTTACTCGTGGAACCCTGACGTGCCGGAAAAAGAGGATCACGCGTATTGGATTTCCCAACTGGCAAATGTTTACGGCAACACGAATGCGGCGGAGAAAATTTTCGACGTCTATAACTCGATGGGCGAGGTTGCCCCGCGATTGATTCGCCGTTTCGGCATCACGGAAGGCAATCGCCAGACGCTTTCGCTCGGCATGATGCTGGATCAACTCGTGCGGCCGGAAAAGTACGGCGCGATCGAGGACCTCTGGCTCTCGCAAGCGCCTCCCGGCGAGCGGCTGGACGAATACGTGAAGAAAGAATGGAACCACGAGCCGCACATCGGCGAAACGCCGGAGAGCGTCATCGCGGAAGTATTGAGCTATTCCAGCAACGCGGTCACCGCAGCAGACACGGCGGAAAAGCTCGTCACGAAAAATCGCGACGAGTTCGAGCGTTTGCGCAACGACGCGCGTTGTATTCAGGCGATGGCGATGAATTACGCCGACAAGGTGCGCGCGGCGGAATTCGTCTTGCGTTACAATTACAGCCACGATATCCGCGACATGGAACACGCTGGCCCCCTGCTCGCCGCCAGCCTCAT
>DASZPR010000564.1:0-3928 GCA_035550235.1 Verrucomicrobiia bacterium
CAGCAGGACGCGAAGGAAATTATTGATCGGAACAGCGCAGACGATAACGCGGCGTATATGCGGCTGGCGGAGAAACTCATTCAACAACAGGACGCGGCGGTGAGCAGTGCGTCGGCTTTGCGCGCGAATATTCCGGACCAAGGCAGAGTGCTGACGTTCAAGCGGGCGGTGGTGGTGGACAAGGAAGCGGATTTGCGGATCGGGATCGAGGCGGCATCGGTGCAAGTGGCTTCGGGAATGATGCGGGTGAAGTTTTTGGTGGCGACATTGGCAATCCTTGCGATGATTTCCGCCTTGGCGAAAGCGTTGGTGGCGGCTCCCGAAGACGCACGCGTCTAAAATCCAGCGCCAGATTTCTTTGTTGAAACAGACGGTCCGGCACCGGCTGTTTTTTGGTCAACCCGCTTCAAGATCCACCGATTGACAGAGTGTGGAAGAGCCGATTGAATGGGATCGAGGAAGGACCATCCCGTGAAAAAACTTTCTATTCCCACATTTGCCTGCCTGCTGGTGATTTTTATTTTTTCGCTGCGTACGAATGCGGCGAATGTCTATGTGAATGTTGATTACTATACTCTTTCGCCGAATCCGGTATACATCAAGCCGGGCGATGCGGTGTATTGGCTCGACAATGATTCATTTCTCGGCCCGTTTTTGATCACCGGAGGATGGGGACCAGTGATGACGCCTTATGGCATTCAATTCAATGTTCCGCCGGGAAATTACGATTATACGGCTGAATCTGCGTGGGGCGGTGGGAGTTGGGGAGGAACGGTTGTGGTTGTGCCTAATTCGCCGCCGAGTGTGAGCATTACGAGTCCGACGAACGGAGCGGTGTTCACGGCTCCAGCAAGTTTTTCTTTTGAAGCGGACGCCACTGATCCGAATGCCAATGATGTAATGGATGTGGAATTCTGGGTGGACAAGACGATGGTGGATGATGTGTTTGTTTACCCATACGCCACGACAGTCACGAATCTGGCATCGGGGACGTACACGTTGAAGGCCATTGCATGGGATTATTCGGGTGCGACGGCGACGAATTCAATCGCCGTCAAGGTGGTCCCTCCGGCTCCGATCACGCTGGGGAGTTGCAGCACCAGCGGGGGAAAAGTGGTGTTCACGGTGAATGGCCTGGCGACGGGCACCACGAATGTGCTGCAGTGTTCGAGCAATTTGATGAACTGGTATCCGATGTTGACCAATATTTCGGATGGCACACCGTTCAGCGTAACGAACAATTCGGTGGGCAGCGCGCAGTTCTTCCGGGTGATGCAATTGCAATAATTGAGCGGCTGCACCATGCCGGGAACTGGCTCGTGAGGACGCTAGCCCCACCGTCCGCTGGAGAAGAGAATAGCCCTGCCAAAATTTACGCTTCGAATATGAATATGGCGGCGGTCACAGACCGCCGCTACAGTGATGGGGATTGAAGCGACGGACGCTTAGAAAATTTTCCTCGGGCGCGGCGAAGGATCATCACAATGTGTATGTGGTGTTGCTGGCGCCGGCGGCGGGCAGGTTGCGCAAGGTGCGGGCGCTGAATCCGGATCGGGATGCGAAGAAGCCTTGTGTGTATGTGGGGTTGACGGGGCTTTTGCCGGAGGAGCGGTTTGCGAATCATCAGCAGGGGATTAAGTCCTCGTTGTATGTGAAGCGGTATGGCGTGCGATTGTTGCCGGAGCTTTATGAGCATTTGAATCCAATGCCGTATGAGGCAGCGGCGCAGATGGAGAAGGATTTGACGGAGGATTTGAGGCGGGAGGGATATACGGTGGTGGGTGGGCATTAAAACAGGAGAGGGGAAACTTCGAACGTCCAACGTCGAACGCCGAACTTCGAAGGAATTCTTGGTCTGTGAGTCGCTGTGGTGAGTCGGGCGAAGGAGTTTTGTGGACCTCTGCCGACTGCCAGTCGGCGACACGGCAGGCTGCCAGCCTGCGCTACGAACAAAAAAACGGGCGATTTTGCAGTCGCCCGTTTTTGCGTAAGAGATTGATTTTGCGTTTTATGGCAAATCGGTTTTGCCCATCAGGAAACGGTCGCATTCGCGGGCGGCGCCGCGGCCTTCGTTGAAGGCCCAGACGACAAGGCTTTGGCCGCGGCGGCAGTCGCCGCAGGCGAACACGTTCTTGAGGTTCGTGTTGTATTTGTTGAAGTCGGCTTTGACGTTCGTGCGCGCATCGCGCTCAATGCCGAGCGAGTCGAGCAACGGCTGTTCGGGTCCGAGGAAACCCATTGCGAGGAGAACGAGTTGCGCGGGAAGGACTTTCTCCGTGCCGGGAACGTGCTTGGGAATGAACTGGCCTTTGTCGTTCTTTTCCCATTGCACCACGACCGTGTGAACGGCTTTGACGTGGCCTTGGGCGTCGCCTTCGAATTTTGTGGCGGTCGTGAGATAGACACGCGGGTCGCCGCCGAATTTCGCGGCGGCTTCTTCCTGGCCGTAATCCATCTTGTAGACCTTGGGCCACTCGGGCCACGGGTTGTCCTTGGCGCGCTCCAGCGGGGGCTTGGGCAGAATTTCCACCTGCACAAGGCTGTTGCAGCCGTGGCGCATGGAAGTGCCGACGCAATCGGTGCCGGTGTCGCCACCGCCGATGACGACGACGTCCTTGCCTTCGGCGTTGATGAAATTGCCGTTCTTGTGATTGTCGAGAACGGCCTTGGTGTTGGCCGTGAGAAAATCCATGGCGAAATGGATACCCTTCAACTGACGGCCTTCAATGGGCAGATCGCGCGGTTTCGTGGCACCGGTGGCGAGGACGACGGCGTCGAAGTCTTTGAGCAGTTTTTCGGTCGGATAATTTTTTCCGACTTCGGTGTTGCACACGAACATGATGCCTTCGGCTT
The DNA here is from genome assembly GCA_035550235.1 of Verrucomicrobiia bacterium. Lineage (GTDB taxonomy): Bacteria > Verrucomicrobiota > Verrucomicrobiia > Limisphaerales > DASXHY01 > DASXHY01. Next base: position 2,854 of record DASZPR010000564.1, read on the forward strand.
CAAGCTGCTTGATGCGGCGCAGGACGATTTCTTCCTTGTCCAGCTTCATGTTCGGAATGCCGTACATGAGCAAGCCGCCGGGGCGATCGGCGCGTTCGTAAACGGTGACGAGATGGCCGGCTTTGTTCAATTGGGCGGCGGCGCACAATCCGGCGGGACCGGAACCGACCACGGCGACTTTTTTGCCGGTGCGGTTTTTGGGCGGCTCGGGAACGACCCAGCCGTTTTCCCAGCCGTGATCGATGATGCTGACTTCAATGTTCTTGATGGTGACCGGCGGGTTGTTCATGCCGAGCACGCAGGAGCCTTCGCATGGGGCAGGGCAGACGCGGCCGGTGAAATCCGGGAAGTTGTTGGTCTTGTGCAGACGCTCCAGCGCTTCCTTCCAAAGACCGCGATACACGAGATCGTTCCACTCGGGAATCAGGTTGTTGATGGGGCAGCCGCTGGCCATGCCGCTGATGAGCGTGCCGGTGTGGCAGAACGGAATGCCGCAATCCATGCAACGGGCGCCTTGCTTTTTCAAGTCGGCTTCCGGCATGTGAAGGTGAAATTCCTTCCAGTCGCTGATACGCTCCGTTGCCGAACGATCCTTCGGCAGTTCCCGGAGAAAATCCATGAATCCTGTTGGTTTACCCATTGGTCTGCTATTTAGGTTGGTTAGATTTCTGATTAAAGATTAACCGCCGCCGACGCGGGCGATGTCGCGCATGTTGGCTTCAAAGGCGGCTTGTTCGGCGGCTTCGCCGCTCAAGCCCTGTGCCTTGGCTTCTTTGATCTTTTGAAGCATGCGTTTGTAGTCTTTCGGGATGACTTTGACAAACCGATTAATCATCGATTCCCAATCGGCGAGCAATTTCGCAGCGCGATCGCTCTTGGTATAAGTCTGATGGCGTTGGATGAGTTTCCAGATTTCTTCGATCTCGTCGGCATCCGAAAGTTTTTCCAACTCGACGTTCTGCATGTTCACGCGCGAGGCGAAATCGCCGGCTTCATCGAGCACGTAGGCGATACCGCCGGACATGCCCGCCGCGAAATTGCGGCCGGTCTTGCCCAACACCGCGACGACGCCGCC
>DASZPR010000565.1:0-3053 GCA_035550235.1 Verrucomicrobiia bacterium
CAAGCCTCAGACGGCCAATCGGGTTCGCGGCTTGCGGCGAATCTCCAGCCTGACATTATTATCCTCGGCTTGGAATTACCCGATATGACCGGGGTCGCTTGGGTGCAATCTTTTCGCGAATGGAGTCAAATACCGGTTCTCGCGCTCTCCGCGCGCGAACGCGTTACGGACGGTGTCGCCGCCCTTGACAACGGAGCGAATGCTTATCTGGTCAAACCTTTTGATACTGCCGAACTGCTGGCTCGACTGCGCGTCTTGCAGCGTTGCTGGCCCGGAGTTCCTGAAGGTTCGTTTCTGACCGGAGATGGTTTCAATCTAAATCCGGACGCTCGCGAAGTGGAAGTGGCCGTCCGTCCGCTAAAGTTTACTGCAACTGAAGAGGCTCTCTTTTATCTGCTCGTCCAGCACGCTGGCAAAATTGTCACGTGCGAACATCTCCTGCGTTCCATTTGGGGAAACGACTCGAAGAATAAATTGCATGAACTACAGGTGCTCATTGGTCGGATCCGCAAAAAACTGGATGCAGAGGGAAACCGGGTAAAAATTCGTACCGCAAGCCGTGTTGGTTACCAACTTTTCGTCGCAGTCGCGAATGACCGGGCATCTGCATCCGTGTAGAATCGTTGAGGCGTTAGTTAGTCCCCGCGACATCCCCATTCTCGTCGCCGCTGGATTGCTTAAACCACTCGGCAGCCGGTCCAAAACACAGTCAATTACTTTGCCACAGTCACCCGGATGACACCAGAAACTCCCACGAGAGCGCGGCGGCGGAAGAAAGCCTTTGCCCGATCCGATTCTTTCCAAGCTGCGATTTGAGGAAAAAGCAGCCCTTTCTTGGGTCGAGATTGAAGGATCCGTCTAACACTTTCGCCAAAGCGGATCAGCGCGTGGCTGCCTGTCTTCATACGGGAATAGGCGATCGTCCTGTTTTTCCAATCCACATCTTCAGCCAGCAGTGAGGCGACGTCCGATTGCGATCCGCCCAGGTACCACAGCATTTCGTAATATGCGCGCAACTCCTCATTCCGTTCGCCGGCCAGAATTTTCCGGTGCTCCTCGAGCGTGATGGCCGCCTTTCTTGAAATTTCACCGGACGCCATTGACGCCGCGGAATAATCGGTGCCAACAACCAATTCATGTCGAGGGCAAAGTTGTGCAGTCGACGCAAAAAGATGTTTGTTGAAACCGTCCCCTCTTTGAGGACGCTCAACAAATGCTCCGCCTTGGTTTCTGTGAGTTTGAGATCGCGAATCGCATCGAAGGGCTTTTCTGCCACGGCGCGAAGCCACCGTTCCTTCGTGGCGCCCTGCTTGCCCTCCCCCGCTCGCTCCATCACCCACGCCCACGTCCGAAAATTAAATCCGGAGTCGGAACCTTTCAAGTACGCGCGCGCAATGTCCAAATTCAGCATCGGCTGACGCACGGCCTCGTTGAATACTTTCAGGTCCGCAAAAATTGTGGTGCGATTCCGACCTCCGCCTCCAATTCGTTCTTCATCTTCAACCACTTACAATGAAAAGGCGATGAGTGAAAACCGACCCTCGCCTTGCGTGCCCCGAATCGGGCAGCGTTTGAATTACTTTCAAGGTGCAAATAACGCGCCTGAGGATTTCAAATTTTACACTTTTCTCAGCCACACGATGCGTAATCGAGAGGTAACATGGCGGGGAGCCGGGCGAACCGCGATGTCGGTGGTGAGTTTGTCCATGATTGGGTCTGAGCATTTGTCCTATTCGCACCAAAATATCGCGTTACTATTATGACGTAACAGCGGCATGCAGTAAAAAGTGCCGTTCGTTGAACGGAAACAGATACTGCAGGACAAAACATGAACAGCAAACCGAGCAGGGAGCTTGCGGTCTTTGCTGCGGCCTTGGAATTACCAGCCGAGGATCGGGGCGCATATTTGGCCCGAGAATGTGGTGACGATCACGCGCTGAAAGCGCGCGTTGAGACGTTGCTGCGGGCTGATTCGGAGGCGGGCAATTTCCTGGAGCAGCCGCCCCCTGACGCGGGCTTGTTGAGCACCAACAGCATTGGCGAAAAACCGGGCGACCGCATCGGCCGATATACCCTGCTCCAGCAAATCGGCGAAGGGGGATGCGGTGTAGTGTTCATGGCGGAACAAGAAGAGCCCGTTCGCCGCAAGGTCGCTTTGAAAGTCATCAAACCCGGGATGGACACGAAGAATGTGGTCGCCCGATTTGAGGCGGAACGACAGGCACTGGCGTTAATGGATCATCCAAACATCGCCAAGGTATTTGATGCCGGTGCAACCGAATCCGGTCGTCCGTATTTTGTGATGGAACTCGTTCGGGGGGCCAAGATCACCGAATACTGCGACAAACATTCCTTGAATGTTGAGGAGCGACTTCAATTGTTCATCCCGGTTTGTGAAGCCATCCAGCACGCGCATCAGAAAGGTGTCATCCATCGGGATATTAAACCCTCCAATATTTTGGTGAGGCATACGGAGCAAGGCAATGCCTTGCCGGTGGTCATTGATTTTGGAATCGCCAAAGCTACGACGGACCAACGTCTGACGGACAAGACGCATTTCACTGCATTTGAAATGCTCCTTGGAACACCCGCTTACATGAGTCCGGAACAGGCTGCGGCATCCAAGACGGACGTCGATACGCGCACGGACATTTATAGTCTCGGGGTTCTGCTTTATGAGCTGTTGACCGGTTGCACACCGTTCGACGCCGGTGAACTGCTTCAACTCGGCATCGACGAGGTTCGCCGGGCGATCCGGGAAAAGGAGCCGCCGAGCCCCTCGGCCCGATTGAGTAAGATGACGGCCGAAACTCTTACCGGCGCCGCCAAACACCGGCTGGCCGAACCGCACCGTTTGATTCGTTCCATGCGCGGTGATCTCGATTGGATCGTCATGAAATGTCTGGAGAAGGATTGCGCCAGAAGATACCCAACTGCCAATGGTCTCGCAGTTGATGTAAAACGGCATTTGGATAGCGAGCCGGTGGGCGCGCGCCCACCTTCATTGGCATATCGACTCCAGAAAGCGATTCGCCGTAACAAGCTGCTGTTTG
>DASZPR010000566.1:0-10852 GCA_035550235.1 Verrucomicrobiia bacterium
CGGCCAGGCAACCCCGCGGAAATCAAGCGTTGACCATTCTTTCGCGTCGGTGTCGCGCACGGTTTCCGTGGCCCTAAAACGGCGCGACACGCCAGGCGTCACTCATTTAGCCGACTACACGTTCGCTTCCTGATGAGGATAATCCTCGGACGTGATCCAAACACCTCTGAGATAATTCCCCCCATGAATCCCTTACGCAATGCCCTTCTTTTATCTGGTGCGACGCTGGTTATCTTTCATCTGGCCACGCCGGCTTCAGCGGCGGACCGCTTGTGGAACGGCAGCGGTGGAGACAGCAAGTGGAAAACGCCCGGCAATTGGAACGGCGGTATCGCGCCCGCTCCCGGCGACTCCTTGTTTTTTGCCGGGACTGTAAGCGCGGTGAACACAAATGATTTCACCGCCGGCACGGCGTTCGGTGGACTCAATTTTAACGGCCCGGGATCCTTCGCCCTGTGGGGAAACTCCGTCGCGCTCAACGGCAACATCACGAACAATCAAATTTCCACGCTCGAAGCCATCAATGTTCCGCTGACCCTCGGAGTGGCTCCGACGATTGATGTTGTTTCCAATGGCGTCCTGAGCGTCAACAAGCCGATTACGGGCGCGTTTGGCATTACGAAAACCAGTGGGGGACAATTAAGTTTGCTGGCCACCAACACCTTCACCGGGCCGCTCACGGCGCTCGGCGGTATTCTGAGCGTTACCAACGACCTCAGCCTCGGCGCGGTGCCCAGCACGCCGGTCGCGGGAGATCTCGTGCTCAACGGAGCCACGCTGCTCGCGGGGACCAGTCTGACCATCAATTCGAATCGCGGCATCGCCGTCGGCCCGACCTCGGGTTCGGGGGTGGGCACCTTCGACGTGCTTGGCGGAGTCACTTTGACCTATCGCGGCACCATTACTGACCATGGAACGGGTGGAGGATTGGCCAAGTTGCACCTGGGCACTTTGGTGTTATCCAGTTCCAACAGCTACGGCGGGCCGACTTTGATCAAGAACGGCGGCCTCACTCTCGATTTTACCCAATCGACGTCGCCCACGAACAATATTATTCCGCCCACCTCGGCGCTGACTTTGGGCGGAGAAAACGCGGGGCAGGGAACGGCCAGCCGGAGCGTGCTCTTGCTGACCCCTCAGACCGGCGTGACCAATTCTCAAAGCTTCAGCGCGGCATTGATTGATAAAGGCGCCACCATCATCCAGGTGAACAGCAATAATCAGAGCGCGGCCAATCTTGCCCTTGGTGTAATCACCCACAATCCCGGCGCGGCGGCTTCCTTCGTGCCGCCCTTCATGCGCGGCGGGCGCGGCAGCATCACGACCACCTCGACCAACGACAACGGCATCCTCGGCGGCTGGGCGACGATCAGCGACGGCACGATCTCCGCTCAAGGCTGGGCGAACGCGACCAACTGGGCCACAGTGGACGCGCAAGGCAACATCACGAACTATTCCGCCTTCACCGTATATTCCTCCGGCAACGTAAACGGATTCATGTTCGCGACGAACAATCTCCAGATTCCTTCCAGCAGCACGGGCAATTTGACGGTGGATGTCGACAATGCGAACAGCACGAACGACGTCAATACCATCGACGTGGATCGCAGCGACGCCGGCTGGACCTTCAATATCGGTGTGGGAAACACGCTGCGGTTCGGAAAATCCGGCGGCATTTTAAGGCGCACCTATGGAACTTCGACGGCGTTGACTTTCGGCGGCGGCAGCGGCGCGCGCATCACGGCGGGTGGTCCGAACGTGGACACGCCTGGAGATATCGTCCTGACGACTTACCAAACCGACAATGCCAACAACAATTTTGCGATTAATTCCCCCATCGTGGATAACGGCACCGGCGCGGTGACCGTGGTCAAAGCGGGTTCGGGTTACGCGTCGCTCAACTCGGCCAATACCTTTTCGGGCGGTATTTATATTCTGGGCGGGCGTTTGCGCTGGAATGGCGGGAACTGTTTCAGCACCGGGCCGATTTATATTTTCCCCGGCGGAAATACGTACGTGAACTCCGGCACCACTATCACCAACGCTATTTTCATGGCGGGCAGCGGCACATCGCAGGAACCGAACATTGGCGCCATCCGTTACGGTCCAAACGCGGCGTTTTTCAGCGGTCCCCTTACCTTGATTGGTGATGCGGAAATTGGCGGACAGGGTGGGGGCGGCATCCTGGGCCCGATTTCCGGGCCTTTCAAATTGACGCTGTGCGCTTCTTCCACTGTGAACGGTGATACCATGCTGGCCAACAGCAATAATTCCTGGACCGGTGACACGACCCTCACGGCCCGCAGCAATGCCGGCAACAACAGCCTGACTTCGAGCAACAATGAAGTCATCCCGAACGGCCTCGGGAAAGGCAACGTATTCATGCAGGGATTCAGCACGGGAACCATCACCTGGAACTTGAATGGCTTTAACGAAACCATCAACGGCCTTTCCACCCTCGGCACCGCCGCCACCTGCTTCATCCAAAACGCCAACGCCTCGACGGTTTCCACATTGACGGTGGGTGATAATGATCAGTCGGGAAATTTCGGCGGTCTCATTCGCGACAACGCCGGCTCAGGCGGCACGATGGCGCTGGTGAAAATCGGAGGCGGCACTGAAACGCTGGCGGGAGCCGACACTTACACCGGCAGCACCGTCGTAAGCAATGGCGTTTTGGCGCTGAGCGGGGCGGGCGCTATTGCCAACAGTTCTTCGATCTCAGTCCTGGATGGAGCCACGCTCGACGTGTCGGGAAAGACCGGAGCGTTCACCCTTTCCAGCAACCCCGTCGGATTCACCAATGCCACGTTCCTGATTGGCGCGGCTCAACCGACGGTCAGCACTTTGGGACTTTCAAATTCCACGCTGACGGTGGCGCTGAATTTAAGCAGTCCGAATTTGGTCGCTTCCTCGCTGACCACCGATGGCTCGAGCAATGTCGTGAACATCAATTCGTTCCCGCCCATCGCGAGCTATCCCGCTCAATTTGTCATCGTGCAGTACAGCGGTTCCATCGGCGGCGCGGGCAATAACTTTGTGCTCGGCACTTCGCCCAGCGCGGCGACCGCAGGCTATGTCACCAACGATACGACGTTGTCTTCCATCGTGCTGGTGCTGACGAATGGTCCGCGCGCTTTGACGTGGGCTGGCAATGACGCCTCCAATCCGACGTTTTGGGATTCGAATATTACGACCAACTGGCTCTTCGGCGTCCTCCCGTCGGTTTTTTCGCCTTTCGATTCCGTTTTCTTCGATGACACCGGAAGCGCAAGTGTCGTGAATTTGCAAGGCGCCTTGACGCCCTCCATTGTCTCCGTGAACGCCACCAAAAATTACACGTTTGCGGGAACCGGTTTCATTTCCGGCGTGTTCGACAGCCTGGTCAAACAAGGCAGCGGCTCGCTGACTCTCGCTGAGAACAACGGCAGCGGTGGCGATAACTTCGGCGGCGGCGTCAATGTCGGCGGCGGCACGGTGGTTTTTGCGGCGGACAATTCGATCACTGGCGGCACGACCATTTCCGCGGGCACCACAGTGCAGGTCGGAACCAACGGAGGCTCCGGCAATCTCCCCGCTGGCATCGTGGCGCTGGATGGTAATTTGATCTTCAATCGCGGCGCCGACTCGACGGTTGCCAATACGATCTCCGGCTCCGCCAGCGGCGCTATTGCCAAGAGCGATACGAACGTATTGACCTTGAGCGGCGCCAACTCTTTTGCCGCGAATCTGACGGTTTCGGCTGGAACGTTGCGAACGGGCAACGGCTCCGCGCTGGGAACGGCGGACGGTTCGACCACCATCGCCAACGGCGCGGTCCTGGATGTGAATGGCCAGGGTCTCGGCGCGGAACCGGTATTCGTTCAAGGAACCGGCCTTGCGGGAGCCGGCGCGATTATTAATTCAGGTGCAGCTCAGGTTAATGCGCTGCAGTTTGTGACCTTGCAGGGCAATACCACTTTTGGCGGCGCCAATCGCTGGGACATTCGCAGCGCCGTTACCACGGATCCTTCCCAAGGCAGCCTGCTGACCGGCGGCGCGGCGTACGATCTCACGAAAGTCGGAACCAACCAGGTTTCACTGGTGGGCATCACGGTGGATTCTGCGTTGCGTAACATCGACGTGCAACAGGGGATTCTCAGTGTGGAAGCAGGCACCACGGGGTTGGGCGATAACACGAAGACGCTCACCGTCGAATCCGGGGCCACCCTGCAATTGTACCAACTGACTGGTTTTCTCGACAAAAATTTTGTCTTCAATGGCAATGGTATCACTGACACGTTGCTCGGTCTGAGCAGCACGGCGTTGGGCCAAAACACCGTTCAACCCTCCACCGGCACGGTCACGTTGAATGGAAATTGTGTGTTTGACGCGGCCAGTGGGATGCTTTTAACCGTGAGCGGTACCATCAACGGCCCGGGCAGCCTGACGAAAACTGGTGCGGGAACGAATTTCCTGGGCGGCACAATCAGCTACGCGGGTCCCACGACCGTTTCCGGAGGCATGTTGGTCCTGAATGGCGCGAAGACCGGCGGCAGCGGTATTACTGTCGGCGCCCTCGGCGCGCTGGCCGGCACCGGTTCCACGGCGGAATCGGTAACCAACAACGGTGGCGCCATCGTGGCGGGTGATCCCATCAGCAACCCCACCGCAAAACTGACCATCGGCTCTTTGATGCTGAATAGTGGGCGGGTGCTTTTGGATGCGGATTCCTCCAGCGGCTTCGTTGCTGTCAATGGCAACCTCGCTCTGAACGGAACCGTCACGATTCAATTGACCTCGCAGAATGGTTTCTCCGGTGTCACATCCGGCCAGCATATCGTGGTCATTCAATATAGCGGCAGCCTCAGCGGCGGTTTGGTCAATCTCGCGTTGGGCTCTCTCCCGAATGGCATCACTGGCTCGTTGATTGACCCGGCAACCACTCCGGGAACGATTCAAGTCAGCGTGGATCACGTGCCGCAACCGCTGACCTGGCAAGGGTTCACTCCGGGCTCCCGCACAGTTTGGACCGTTAGTGGGCCAACGAATTGGGTGAATGCCAACGCGAGTGTGCCCGCCCAGTTCACCAACGGAGACAACGTGAGCTTTGACGACACCGGCACGAATCTTGTCACGCTCGTCGGGAGCGTCAATCCGGGCTCGATGACCTTCAACAACTTCGCGCAGACTTACACGCTTGCCGGCACGGGACAAATCACCGGCAACGGTGGATTGACGACCTACGGCTCGTTGACGATCACGAACAGTGGTTCGAATGATTTTACCGGCGGCATTGCGATCAATGGCGGTGTGTTGCAAATTGGCGATGGCACGACCAATGGAACCCCCGGCAACGGAGCGATCACGAACCAAAGCATTCTGGTGTTCAGCCACACCAACAGCCTGGTCCTGGCCAACACGCTGGTTGGTTTCGGCACGCTGACAAACACCGGCGGTTCTCTGACCATCAGCGGAAACAATTCCTCGCTGGGCGGTCAAATTGTAGCCAGCGGCGGAACGGTGCGACCTGGAAACGCCGCTGCCTTTGGCAATGCCAGCGTGTCCGTGTTCACCAATGCGACTTTGGATTTGAACGGGCAAAGTCTCGGGACCGAAAGCATCACCGTCGGCGGTGTGGGAGTTGGCACCAACGGGGCTATTGTGAACAACGGTGCTGCCCAGCAGAACGCGCTGCAAAACGTGACGTTGACCGGTGACACAACTTTTGGCGGCACCGGGCGTTGGGATATCCGCAGCAGCACGCCGTTCGGCGCCACTCTTTCGGCCAACGGAAGTCCTTACAACCTCACCAAAACCGGAACCAACCCAGTCTGGCTGGTGAACGTTAATTTTGATCCGGCCATTTTCAACGTCAATATCCAGGCCGGCTTGCTCGGCTATCAGGATTCCACCACCGGATTGGGAGATCCGAACGGCAATTTGACGGTGGCGCCCGGCGCAAGCCTCGGATTCTTCAACGCCATCAATCCGTTGAGCAAAATCATTTCCCTGAACGGAGATGGAACCAATGCTTCCGTGACCGTTGGCAGCGGAACGAACAGCGTGGCCGGCAATGTGTCGCTCACCGGCGAAACCATCTTTAGCCTGGCATCCGGCACCATTCTTACGCTGAATGGTTCTATCAGCGGGGCGGGCAGCCTCACGGAGATTGGCAACGGCACGCTCGCTCTGGGCGGCGCTTATAGTTGGAGCGGGAACACAACCATTTCAAATGGCACGCTGGATTTAAGTCTGTCCGCGAGCCCGACGCTGTCGCTCGGTTCCGGTCAGGCGTTGAAAGGCAGCGGCACAATCGTGGGAGCGGTTAATGCCGGCGCTGGTTCCACCGTCACGCCGGGTCTTTCCATTGGAACACTCTCCGTGAGCGGCTCTGTCGTCCTGGGCGGCACCACCATCATGGAACTCGACAAGGTCCACGGAGTGAATGACCTGTTGCGCAGCACGAATTCGAGCATCACGTACGGCGGCACATTGATCGTGACCAACGTGGGTGGCAGCTTCATCGGCGGCGAAACCTACAAGCTGTTCGATTCCGGCACCTCCAGCTATCTCGGTTCCTTCGCGGCAATCCAATTGCCGGCCCTGCCATCCGGACTCTCATGGAACACGAACTTGTCGGCTAACGGCACGATTTCCATTAGTGGTTCCGCTGTTTTCACGAAACCGACCATCGGCCGGATCTCGATTAACGGTGGGAATATCATCCTCACCGGCACGAACAACACCGGCCTGGGCGGCACGTATCATGTGCTGGCTTCAACGAATATCGCGACTCCATTGGTCAATTGGACCGTGCTGACCAACGGAACATTTGACGGCAGCGGCAACTTCTCCAGCACGAATGCTGTCGGCACCAATGCCCGCGAGTTTTATATCTTGCAGGTTCCCTAAACCTGCGGGGCTGACAGGGAAAGCCGCCGGATGTGGGGCATCCGGCGGCTGCTCAATGATAAATCGACCGCCTCACCATCCAGCAGGGTTTCCACGATTTCTGTCATGAAAAAAATGTTCAAATGTGCTTTTGCGTTTTTAATCTGTTCCGCCATCGGGCCAGCTTTTGCGCAAACCAATCGAACCACGCCGGAACCCGCACCTGTTGAAAATGTTCAAGCGGAGCACGACGCCATTGGTAACACCGTCATGACGAAAGCGCCGAGACACACCATGCATCCGGATGCGCAATGGTATGGTGACGCCGGCCTCGGCCTCTTTATCCATTGGGGCATCGCTTCCGTCAAAGGCATCAATATTTCCTGGTCCATGATCGACGGGCTCGACGGCAAACCCGCGCAAATCACGCCGAACGATTACTTCGCGCTCGCGAAAGATTTTAACCCCACCAATTATCATCCCGATAAATGGCTTAAGGCCGCGAAGCATGCGGGATTTATTTACGCAGTACTCACGACCCGCCATCACGAGGGCTTCGCGCTGTGGCCGAGCGCTTACGGCGATTTCAGCACTAAAAATTATCTGGGTGGCCGCGACCTGGTGAGGGATTACGTGGAAGCCTGCCGCAAAAATGGCCTGAAAGTCGGCCTCTATTATTCACCGCCCGATTGGTATTTCGAACGCGACACCAAAAATTTCAGCCGCGTGCCTGGCCGCGACTTGGGTCCTGATGGGAAACCGCGCACAACCAAACCCACGCCCGAACAAAAGGCCGCGCAAAAGAAGGCCTACATAGCTCTTGTTCGCGGCCAAATCATCGAACTCCTGACGCGTTATGGCAAAATTGATCTGTTGTGGTTTGACGGCCGCGTTCCAGGAGTCACCGGCGATGAAATCATCACGCTCGATGAAATCCGCAAATTGCAGCCGGGCATCGTGGTGGACGGCCGCCTGCACGGCAAAGGCGATTTTATCACCTATGAACGCAAACTCGACACCGGCAAACCCGTCATCGGTTGGGCGGAGTTTTGCAATCCATGGACAGCGTTCTGGCCTTACGTCATCGGCGCGAAATATCGCGCGAACGGATTTGTTCTCGGCCAATTCGTTGCCTGCCGGGCGCTGCACGTCAATTATCTGCTCGACGTCGGCCCGAAATCCGACGGCACGCTCGAAGACGAGGTTTATACCAACATGACCGTTGTCGCCAATTGGATGGAAGCCAACGGTGAATCTGTCCATGGCATCATGCCGCTTCCGGACGGCGAGGGGGCGAGTGTTCCCGCCACGGCGCGAAGCAAATCGGCGGGCAGCGCTGCTGCCGAAGTGCGTTATTTATTTGCGCTGCCACGCTTCAGAGGCGAGCAGGGCAATGAAACCGATATCAATCATGTCTACCCGGAAGATATTTTACCGCCGCAGAATGTGGTGCTTTCCCTGACCAATGGTTTGGGCAATCCAACCGCCGCAATTTTGCTTCGCGACCACAGCCAACTGCACTTCACTTGCACTAACCGCGTCACAACCGTCCAATTGCCCGCCTCCAAAAGGACCGATCTGGTCGACGTGGTGAAGCTGGAATACCCGCCCCGGTAAACACGCTCCACATTTTCCTTCGACTTTTTGGAGGACCTTGCGTCCGCACACACACCTTCAAAGCAGGTGAATTTTCGTGGTGGAGATGCTAATATATAAAATTCAACGGCGAACGGAGTGAACAAACCGCCGTCGCGGTTTTTGTGGCACGGTCGAGAACCGCACGGAGGCGTTGGCCGGATCACAAACAAAGCGCAATGAACTGGCTCAATCTGCCCATTGGAAAAGCCGCTCCTCAAATCGTCAACGCGGTTATCGAGGTGCCCTACGGCTGCACCAATAAATATGAATATGACAAATCGCTCGGTTTGTTTCGCCTTGATCGTCCGCTCTACAGCTCGGTTCACTATCCCACTGAGTATGGTTTTATCCCGAGCACGTTGAGCCCGGACGGCGACGCGCTGGATATCTTGGTTCTTGTGACGCACCCGACCTTTCCGGGCTGCGTGATGGAAGCCCGGCCCGTGGGCGTTCTCGAAATGATCGATCAAGGTGTGCCGGACCAAAAGATCCTTTCCGTTGCCAAAACCAGTCCCACTCACGCCGAAATCAAAAGTCACAAAGACCTCGCCCCGCACGTCCTCCTCGAAATCGAACATTTCTTTTCCGTTTACAAGGAACTCGAAGGAAAACGCACGAAAGTAAAAGGCTGGAAAAATGCCGCCCACGCGCATCGGCTGATTGAACAGGCGCACCGCCGGGTCAATCAACGCAATAAAAAGAATGCGGCGTGATCTCCTCGAACATAAGTTCGTCGCCAAAACCTCCGATTCGGCTTTGACCGCGGCGGTCGCTCCGCACATACTCTTCGCCAATCCGTGCGCGAAGTGTCCGCCAAGATGATCAAGCCGGTTTTTCGTTTTTTACTCATTGCAGTTGCTTTGCTTTCCGACCACGCGCTGGCAGCGACGGGCTCCGGCTGGTTTGCGCGCAATTGGCAATCCGACAAAGGCCTTCCCAACAACACCGTTTTCTCGCTGGAACAAACCCCCGATGGTTATCTGTGGCTGGGCACTTCGGTCGGACTCGTGTCCTTCGACGGGAATCGCTTTGAGAAATACGCCTTCACCAATTCCGTTTTTCTCGGCAATCGCGGCGTCTTCTCACTGCTGCGCAGCCGCGCGGGCGGATTGTGGGTTGGAATGGATCGCGGCGGCGTGGTTTATCTCGACGGCGACCGCACCAAAGTTTTCACCCAAAAAGACGGCCTCATGGATGCCCAGGTGAAGACCATGACTGAGGACGGCGACGGCACCTTGTGGATTGTTTATCTCGGCAACAGTTTTCGCCAAATCAAAGACGGCAAGGCCGTGACTCCTTCGCTTCAGGATGGTGAACTTCCAACCGACGGCTTCAATTTCATGACCTGCGATCGGAAGGGACAACTGTGGTGGACCACCGGTGGCCGGCTGTGGGCTCACGAAGGTGGCAAATTCGTTTCGAAAGGTCACCTCGGCTTCACCATCAATTGCATGTGCGCAGCGGCGAAGGGCGGAATCTGGCTCGCCGAAAACTCTCATTTGTTCCATTGCGACGCCTCCGGTCAATTGACCGATTGCGGCAGCTTCTCTTCCGTGCAGCCCGGCGAAACCATTTCCGCCATGCAGGAGGACGCCCACGGAGTCCTGTGGCTCGGCACAACTGCCGGCGCGGTGCTTCGCTATGACGACTCGAAATTTGAAAATGCCGCAATCGTGCATCCGCAGATTCAGGATTTGATGGAGGACCGCGAAGGCAACATCTGGGTCGGCACGCAGGGCGGGGGATTGTACCAGATTTGCCGGCGAATCATCGAGCTGACCGGGATTGCCAACGGTTCGTCTGTTGAAATGGTGAACGCGGTTTGTGCAGACGGCAGCGGCGGACTGTGGGCGCTGATGGACAATGGAGAAGTTGCGCATCGCGCGGCGGAAGGTGATTGGCAAATCCTCACGAACAAAATGTGGTCGGGGGAATTCATCGTGTGCGCCAACGTCGCCCGCGACGGAACGCTGTGGCTCGGCGCGCGCAGCCGCAAGATATACCGTTGGTCGCATGGAGAAGCCACGCAATTGCCGGATGCGCCCAGCTCCATCCAGGCGCTGCTCGTCAGCGCCAACGGAGATTTGTGGATCGCCGGGTTGAATTTTCTGCAGCGCGCCTCGGGAGACAAAATTTCCGCGCTCCCGATTCCTCCGGAAGCGCACTCGCTCCGCACCATGGTCGAGGATTCGAACGGCACGATTTGGACGGGTTCCTCACGCGGATATTTATTGCACGTGGAAGGAGACACAGCAAAGCAGGTCCCGATTCCCAATCTGGGCACGGCTTCCTCGATCCGCTGCCTCATGGCGGGAAGCGATGGCAGCATCTGGATCGGCCA
>DASZPR010000567.1:0-2285 GCA_035550235.1 Verrucomicrobiia bacterium
TTGTTTCCTCATCCGTGTTTATCCGTGTCCATCCGTGGTTAAAAAATCACTATGAAAACCAGAATCGGCAAAATCGCCCAACTCCCCAAATCCATCCGCGACGACCTCAACCACCGCCTCAATAACGGCCACCAAAGCCCCGAACTCTTGAAATGGTTAAACGGGCTCCCTGAAACCAAAGAACTCCTCGCCGAAAAATTCGACCATCAACCCATCACTAAATCCAACCTCTCCGACTGGCGCCACGGCGGCTTCGAAGACTGGCGACAGGATCAACTCCGCGAAGCCCGCATCCAACGCATCTCCGAAACCGGCGAATCATTGGAGCAAGCCGAAACCGGCGATCTCTTCGAAAACTTCGCCCGCATCGCCGTCGCCGAACTCATGGCCGACCTCGATGGTTTGTCAAAACTCCGCGGCGAAAAACGTTCTCAATACCTCCACAGCCTCGTCCGCGACCTGGCCCGCCTGCAAAACGCCTACAACCGCAGCCGCTGGGCCGACCTCGCCTGGACCAAATATAACCATAGTCGCACGGGCGCCTCGCCCGTGCGAACAGATGAATCCGAACTCACCACTCATAACTCACAACTCCCAAACTCTTCTCCCACAACCTCAGTCGTGCCCGATCGTGCCCAGTCGTGCAGCGGGGAGAAACACGACTCACCACCGCGCGACCCCCTTCAAATCATCCACCACACCAAATGCCATTGCGGCGAACCCTGCCCCAAATGCCACGCTCCCGATTCCGCTTACCCCCTTGATGAAGTCCTCCGCGACAAAGAATTCTATAAAAAGGACGGCCGCCATCCCTACGCCCGCGACGGACATCAAAAATTCCTCGTCAACTGCGATTGCGACTGCCCCTGCGAGCGTTGCGAGAATGCGGAGTCGGCGCTACGCGCCGACCCAAACGGTAGGGTCGCGCTGCCGCGCGACCCCATAATCCCTCACGAGCCCATGGCGAGTGACGAAAATCCCAGCAGCCCCGAGCCGCCCACCCGTCCTGCGGATCCCCTAAATCCCCTTCCGCTCACCCCTCACCCCTCCCACCTCGACCCTCTTAATGACTTCCTCCGAAAAATGTCCCACTTGAAAACCGTCCCACACTAAATGAAAACCAAAATCAGAGCCTCCTCACGTCGGCTCCTACGAGCAATTGAATTGAACATTCATGGAGAACAGGGCGTATCTCAAAATCTCTGTCTCGGGAATAAGCGAGGGATTAGCTGCGGAGCAGCGTCAGAAGGTAGCCCACGGCGTGAGCCGTGGGAAACGCATATGAAAATGACAAGCCCCGGAGGGGCGAAAGAAAAACCGCCTTGCCCGCGCTCTTTCGGCGCTCCGTGGCTAAAATACTGCTCAAATTTTAAGCTGCCTGCTACCAAACAACATTTCTTACTTTTCGATTGCGAGTCCGAGCCGATGAAACTAAACTTCAATCAAGAACGCGACGCGTTCCAACCTATGTATTTCGGAGTCGATTATTATCCCGAACAATGGGTCTTTCCTTATGGCGGAACCGCCGACAATCCCGAAGCGCAGTGGGAACTCGATGCCGAGTTGATGGTCAAAGCCGGCGTCAATGTGGTGCGCATGGGGGATTTCACGTGGGGCCTCTGCGAGCCGGAAGACGGCAAATTCAACTTCGATTGGCTCAAACGCGCCATGGATGTGCTCGGCCGCGCCGGCATCAAAACCGTGCTCGCCACGCCCACCGCCGCGCCGCCGTTGTGGCTTTCCAAAAAGCATCCCGAAATTCTTCCCGTCGGCGAAAATGGCCAGGTGTTGCACGAAGGCACCCGCCGCGCCGTCTGTTTTAATAACGACATTTACTGGAACCGCGCCAAGCGCCTCGTCGAAGCCATGGCCACCGCCCTCGGCAAAAATTCAAATTTGATCGCCTGGCAAATCGACAGCGGCATCGGCGGGCATCTGACGGAATGGTCGTTCAACCGCGACACGCAGCTCGAATGGCAGAACTGGTTGCACTTGAAATATGAGACGGTCGAGAAGCTGAACGATAAGCTGGGGCTGAATTACCTGGGCCAGGTCGTCACCGCTTTTGACCAGGTGCCCATGCCCATGCACGCGCCCACGGCGCATAACCCGGCGCTCCTGCTGGATTGGGCGCGGTTCAGCAGCGATACCATCGTGGCCTTCGTCAACATGCAGGCCGAAGTGTTGCGGGAATTGACGCCGGATATTCCGCTGACCACCAATTTGCGCGCGTTGCAGCGGCGCTTCGATCATTTCGATGTCGCCAAAGTTCTCGACTTCGTTTC
>DASZPR010000568.1:0-5566 GCA_035550235.1 Verrucomicrobiia bacterium
TCTCCATTCGGTCCGCAATGCGTCGAGTGGACCAAGGATGAAATCAGAAACATCGTTGATACTTGACGGCTCGGCCAACTGATCCCATCGCGAAATCATTATGATCATCGGCGTTCCCAAAGAAATCAAAGAGCAGGAATATCGCGTGGCACTGCTGCCGAGCGGCGCGTATCAACTCATCAAACGCGGACATGAAGTCGTGGTCGAGCGCGGCGCGGGATTGGGCGCGGGTTATCCGGATGGCGAATACGAGCAAGCCGGCGCGAAGCTGCTCGATTCGCATGCGGAAATTTTCCAGCGCGCCGAGTTGGTTGTGAAGGTGAAGGAACCCTTGCCGGGCGAATTCAGTTTGCTCCGCCGCGGCCAGATTTTATTCACCTACCTGCACCTCGCCGCCAGCCGCGGGCTCACGGAAGCGCTGATGCAATCCGGCGTCACCGCTCTTGCGTATGAAACGGTGGAGGTCAATCGCCGGTTGCCCTTGCTCGAGCCGATGAGCGAGATCGCCGGGCGGATGTCGATTCTCGTCGGCGGTTATTTTCTGCAAAAACATTTTGGCGGCAGCGGCGTGTTGCTCGGCGGCGTGCCGGGTGTGTTGCCGGGAAAAGTGGTGGTGCTGGGCGGCGGCGCGGCCGGCATCAACGCCGCACGCATGGCGCAGGGCCTCGGCGCTGACGTGACCATTCTCGAAGTGGATTTGGAACGCATGCGCTTTCTCGACATCACACTTCACACCGCACACACGTTGTATTCGAACGAATCACACCTGCTCGAACTGATGCCGAATGTCGATCTGCTCATCGGCGCGGTGCTCGTGCCGGGCGCCAAGGCCCCCAAGTTGATTACGCGCGCGATGCTGCGGCAAATGCGGCCCGGCAGCGTGCTGGTGGACATCGCCATCGACCAGGGCGGCTGCGCGGAGACCTCGCGTCCCACCACGCATCACGACCCGGTGTTCGTGGAGGAAGGCGTCACGCATTATTGCGTGGCGAACATGCCGGGCGCTTACGCCCGCACCGCCACGCTGGCGTTGACGAACGTCACCTATCGCTACATCGAATTGCTCGCCGACCATGGTTTGGCCGAGGCCTGTGAAAAACAACCGGCGCTTTTGAGCGGCGTGAATATTTTGAACGGCAAACTCACTCAGAAAGCCGTGGCGGATGCGCACGGGATGCCATCGGTGCCGGTGAATTTTTAAACGTTCACTTCTTTCGCGAGCGGTTCTTGTCGACGATGGCCACAATGATGATGACAAACGCGAGCAGGCGGACGAAATACCACATGGTGGCCCGCTCGGGCACGTCGCTCACGAATTGCAATCCAAACCGCTGCACTGCGAGAATGAAGAACGCCGCGCCAAACATCGCGAACAACCGGTCGCGCGTGTCACGCCAGAAACGGAGGAAAAATATCCCCGCCACGATATAACCCATGGTCAAAATTCCGGAGATAAAGTCGTTCATAATCATCGCTTCTCCCATATCAATCCGAAAATCATCAGCGACAAGCCAATCACGGCCGGCAGTGAACGAATGTGCGACAAGTCGACATCCGTCAGCACCCGAAGGTCGACGACCAGCAGGATGTTATTGAGCGCGAGGCCAACAAAACACCATCCGCTCCAGAACAAAAGCCGGGAACCGCTTTGTTTATAACCGCGCAACAAAAGCACCGCGCACACGATACTGGTGAGCGCACAAAGAATGTAAGCAACGTCTGCCATTATGGTTCGTCCTTTCGCAAACGAAACGCGTCCGAAAACGCGCGCAATGGATCCGTGGGTTTGGAATAGATGAAGGAAATCATGGAGACGCGGCGCATTTTGTAAACTTTTTCCAGGTCCGCGACGGTGGCGGCTTCGGCGCTCGAAGAATTAAACCGGTATTTTGGCGAGTCCGGGCTGCCAATGAGCGTCAGCAATTTGGCGCGATGCAACTCCTCGAGCCGCGCCTTGGCGGATTCAAAGCTGGTACAAAGGGTGCGGCTGACGTCTAACGGGGTCGATTCCCCGGCAAACAACAACAGCAATATCTCCAACGATTCCACCGAGTGGATGTGATCGATGATAAAACGCCGAATTTTTTCAGGTATTGGTTCTTCCGCAGGTTGCTTCAAAATATAACTATTTATTTCACGAACACGAGGCGACGCACGGCCACGGACCTTGCGGGCGCAGAGGGCCCGCAGTTTTAACTAGGCGTGGGCCACCGGGCGAACGTTGGTTTGCACCCAATAATGGGCGACGGTTTTGACGAGTTGAGTCAATGAATCCAGGTCAGGCGGTTTGACCAGAAACGAATTTGCCCCGAGATCGTAGGCGCGGTTGATGTCGGCGGTCTGGCTGGACGAGGTGAGCAAAATCACCGGCAACCGGCGCAGGCGCGGTTGCTCGCGTATCCAGGCCAGCACTTCGAGCCCGGAAACACGCGGGAGCTTCACGTCCAAAAGAACACAAACGGGCGCACCGCCGTTAGTGGCGCTCTGCTCCAGCGCCGTGATGGCAGCATCGCCATCATTCACGACGTGCAATCGCGCCGAAACGCCCGCGCGATTGAACGCGAGGTTCATGAGCATGACATCGTCCGGATTGTCTTCGACGTGAAGAATCTTGTTTTCCATTTCGTCAACTGGGTCGGGGAATTCGTTTTGCGTGGTTCATTTTGTCTGCTCGGTTTCGGCGGGAAGTTCCACCCAGAACCGGCTGCCGCGATCCGCTTGAGATTCGAGGCCGACCTTTCCGCCCATGCGCTCCACGCCCTTGCGGACAATCGCCAGGCCGAGCCCGGTGCCAGGGAACGCGTGCGAGGGATGCAGGCGCTCGAACAATCCAAATATCTTTTCGTAAAATTCCTTCTCGATGCCAATGCCGTTGTCTTCAACCCAAATGCGGAGGCTGGAATGGCCATTGTTGCTCCCCGACCCATCTGCAACCACCGGTTCAGTCCAGACGCAAATATGAGGAACCTTGTCCTTCGCGACAAATTTCAACCCGTTATCAATGAGATTGGCGAGAATTTGCTGCACGGTCGGCATGTGAGCGGTCACCACGCCAAGCGGGGCTTTGACCTCTATCTGGGCCTTTGCCTGTTCGATTTCCCGTTCGCGCAGGGTGATGATTTCCGTCACCACACCATCAAGGTTCACCATCGTGGGCGGCATCGACGCCCGGGCGACGCGGCTGTATTCGAGCAAATCCTGCAGCAAGGTATCCATGCGGCGCGCGGAATTCGCGATGCGCCGGACATAATCCGCCTCTTGCGGCCCCAGCTTGCTGGCCTGGCCATCCATCAGAGCCTGCGCGAAACCGCTCATGGAACGCAACGGGGCGCGCAAATCATGCGAGATGGAGTAATTGAACGTCTCCAGTTCGCGATTCACTTCGGTCAGGGCGGCAATGCGTTTTTCCAATTCACCGTTCAACTGCAGGATTTTTTCCTCGGCCTCTTTTCGCGCGGTCACGTTGCGGCCGAAAATATAAATGAGCTTTTCCGCCGGGAACGGAGCGGCGGTCCAGCCGATCCAACGGTAGGAACCATCCTGGTGCCGACAGCGAAGTTCGAAATATTCGACCGGCAGCCCCTGTTTCAACTGTTGAACCCGTTCTAAAATCATCGGGAGGTCCTCCGGGTGCACCAGCTTGTCCGGGGTCACGCCCTTCAATTCCTCCTCGGTGTAACCCAATACTTTTTCCCAGGCGGCATTCACCTGCAATAGATGGCCATCGAGGTCACCAATACCGAGCATGTCGAGCGCGAGAGTGAAAAACCGATTGCGCTTGGTCTCGGTTTGGAGCCGGTCCTCGGCTTCAGCGAGGCGGCGGCGATGTTCGGCTTCCTCCACTTCCCGCAATCGTTCCGCCTGTTGTTTGATGTGCTCGGTTTTTCGCCAAAGCTCCACGAACACGCCGACCTTGGCGCGGAGCACTTCGGGAACAATCGGTGTCAGAATGTAATCCACCGCTCCGAGCGAGTAGCCTTGATACATCTGGGTCGGAGAATTTCCGATCGAGGTGACGAAGATGATGGGCGTGTGTTCGGTGGAAGGACGTTTGCGAATCAACGCGGCGGTTTCAAAACCATCCATCGTCGGCATGGAGACATCCATCAGGATGACCGCGAATTCGTTCTTGAGCAGCAGGCGCAACGCTTCCTTGCCCGAACGCGCCTCGATAATATTCTGGCCCAGCGGCGTAAGAATCGCGCTCAGCGCCAGCAATTTGTCTTTGCGGTCGTCGACCAAAAGAATGTTCACCTTGCTATTCAACTTCCCAATGTGTTTGGCATTGTCTGCGCCATTCTTGTGAACGTGAGGCAAACCACCGGCTGAGCCGTTTGGTTTGGTCACATGAGCTTCCGGCGCTGAGCCGGCTTCGTGCACCGGCTCGTCAACGGCAAGTTTGGCAATCTTCATATTATGCGACATTTGACCAACATCAAACATCCGAGGCGCCACACCGTCCCAATCCACCGGCTGTCCAGGTTGGTTGTTCGTTCTGCCATTATCGATGGAGCCACAGCCGCAACACCGATCGCAATTGCTCGGTGTCCACCGGCTTCGACAAATAATCCGACGCGCCCGCAGCGATGCATTTCTCGCGGTCGCCTTTCATCGCTTTGGCCGTGACTGCAATGATCGGCAGATGCTCGAATCCGTCAATCTCACGGATCGCTCGAGTCGTGGCATAACCATCCATCGTCGGCAACATGATGTCCATCAGCACTACATCGACGTCCTTGTTGTCGATGAGCATCTGGATGGCGTCCTTGCCGTTCTCGGCGGAAATGACGTTCATCTTGAACCGTTCCAGCACGCTGGTCATGGCGAAGATGTTGCGGATATCGTCGTCGACGAGCAGGACCTTCTTTCCTTCGAGCACGCCCTGGTGCAGCGTCTCGAGCATCTTGCGCTGACGGTCCGGCAGCTTGGAAGCGTTGCGATGCAACAACATCGCGGTCTCATCCAGCAATCGCTCCGGCGAGCGGACATCCTTGAGAACGATGTTCTCCGCGAGGCGGCGCAACCGCAATTCCTCTTCCTGCAGCAAATCGCGAGCAGTATAGATGATGATGGGAATCGAACGGGAGTGCGGCTCGTTCTTGATTTTTTCCAGCAACTCGACGCCCGACATGTCCGGCAAGCCGAGGTCGAGGACCAGGCAATCGAATTTGCCGGAGGTCAAGGCGGTCAGCGCTTCTTTGCCGGAGGCGACGACCGTGGTCTTTACATCGCCGTTCCCGATGAGTTCGCGAATGTTCATCTGCTGGATTTCGTCGTCCTCAACCAGCAGCAGATTGCGCATCGGGCGTTCAACAAAGTTTTTCAATTCGTCGAACACGTTTTGAAGTGAATCCTTATTTTCCGACTTCACCAGATAACCGAGCGCGCCCTGCGTCAGAGAGGGTTCGGTATTTTCATCGACCGTGATGATCTGGACGGGAATGTGCCGGGTGGCCAAATCAACTTTCAGCCGGTCCAAAACGCGCCAGCCATCAAAGTCCGGCAACCGGATATCGAGCGTGATGGCGTCCGGTTTGATTTCGCGCGCGAGGGCCAGCGCGGCTGA
>DASZPR010000569.1:0-11964 GCA_035550235.1 Verrucomicrobiia bacterium
TTTCAATATTTGGATGGCCTAACCAAAACGACCTACCATTACGCGAATTCAATGCAGACATCGCAGCGAAAAATTCCGGTGCCGGGCGGAGTGCGTGGCACTGGCACTAATTTCCTTTGGTCTCAACTGGTGCCGATCTATGAACAGGAACGGCGGGATTTCTACGCGCACCTGGAGCAGCTCAAAGGCAATTCAAATGCCGTCGCTGCGTCCACGATCAAGCCGTGGCCCGCCGCGAAGTTCCAATTGCTTTCCAAAAACGCCGAAACCTATCAAGTTGAAGTCGGCGCAAAAGTTTTCACCGACGAGAATTTTTCGATTCGCCGGCTCGCACCGGAATTAAACGGTCTGACCGGAATTCGTTTTTCGCACGAAACGGCGAAAGCGGGCGGTTATCAGCCAGTTGAATTTGAAGCCAGCGAGCCCGTGCAAGTGCTGGTAGGTTATTTCAAGAGCCCTCAAGCCGGCTGGCTGCAGGTGCCGCAACTTGAAAATGCAGCGCAAGCCGACGAACGCGGCGGTGTGGACACGGTGCTCGAAAACGCAGCAACGATTTCCGGTTGCCCCGGCGTGGACATCCACGCATTTCGCTTCGACGCCGGCCGCCAAAAACTGGAACTGATTGGCAAAGGCAGCTTTGTAATTCTCGGTGTCGTGCGGCAATCGACGCCATTAAACAAACGCGACGTTGGAATCAGCGCACCATGAGTTTTCGCACCCGGGTTTTACTCTCGCTTCAAGCTGGCCTTCTCGCCGCGGGCTTGGCGTCTTCCGCTTTGGCGGGCGAGCGCGGCGTTGTGGACACAAGTTCCAGTCCGCTTGCAAAAGTTCAAACTGTCGGCATGACCGACGCGCGCTGGGCGGATGGATTTTGGTCGGATCGATTCGAATTGTGCCGGACGCAAATGGTTCCCGGCATGGCGCGAATCATGGAAGGCACGAACCAATCGCAATTTCTTTTCAATTTCGAAATCACCGCCGGTCTTGCCAAAGGAAAATCTCACGGGGCCTCGTTCAACGACGGAGATTTTTACAAGTTCCTCGAAGGCGCCAGCGCCACTCTCGCGGTGACGAACGACGCGGCGTTGGAAAACAGATTAGACGAAATCATCGCCGTCATTGCGAAGGCGCAGGAAACGAACGGCTACATTGACACCTGGGTGCAACTTCACCAGCGCAGCGGCGAGACCAATGTGGTGCCGCTGGCGGTACCCGACCGTTTTGAAATGTATAACCTGGGCCAATTGCTGACCGCCGCCTGCGTTCATTACCGCGCCACCGGCGAAACCAATTTCCTCGCCGTCGCCTGCAAGGCCGCGGATTTCCTGTGCGACGCCTTTCAAAATCCCACGCCCGCGCTCGCCAATAATTTAATCTGCCCATCGCATTACATGGGAATCGTGGAACTGTATCGCGCCACGCACGAACCGCGTTATCTCGCGCTGGCGAAAAAGTTTTTCGCGATGCGCGACCTCGTCAAGGACGGCGGCGACGACAATCAGGACCGCGTCCCGTTCGCCAAACAGGACGAGGCCGAGGGTCACGCCGTACGCGCCAATTATCTTTATGCCGGCGCCGCGGATTTATTTTTGGAAACGGGCGATACGAATTTGTGGCGCCCCCTGACCGAAATCTGGACAAATGTAGTCACCAAAAAAATGTATATCACCGGCGGCTGCGGCGCGCTCTACGACGGCGCGTCGCCGGACGGCTCCCGGGACCAGGGCCGCATCACGCGCGTGCATCAATCCTACGGGCGCAATTTTCAACTGCCCAACACCACCGCCTACAACGAGACCTGCGCGAATATCGGCAACGTGCTTTGGAATTGGCGCATGTTCCTCGCCACGGGTGATGCGCAATTCATGGATGTCGTCGAACTCACGCTCTACAACAGCGTGCTCTCCGGCGGCGCGCTCGACGGCACGAATTATTTCTACGTGAATCCCCTTCGCGTGACGGATCCCATGCCCACGAATCTCCGATGGTCGCGTCAACGCCAGTATTTCGTCAGTTCCTATTGCTGCCCGCCGAACCTCGTGCGCACCATCGCGGAATCCGCAAATTACGCTTATGGAAAATCTGCCAACACCGTTTGGGTGAATCTTTACGGCGGCAGTTCGCTGAAAACCACGTTGGCGAACGATGAAGAAATCGCGGTGCGCCAGACCACGGATTACCCGTGGAACGGACGCGTGCGCATCAAGATTGAAAAATGCGGCTCGCAGCCGGTCGCGCTGAAATTGCGGATTCCCGGCTGGGCCGAAAGCGCGAGCGTCCGGATCAACGACGCGCCCGCGGATGATTCGCCGAAACCGGGCAGTTATTTCGAAATCCGCCGCCAATGGAAAGCCGGTGATTTTGTTGATTTGGATTTGCCGATGCCGCCGCGCTTGATGGAGGCGAATCCCCTCATCGAGGAAGACCTGAACCAACTCGCCGTTCAGCGCGGCCCGGTCGTTTACTGCCTCGAATCGCCAGACCTGCCAGCGGGCGTCGGCATTTCAGATGTGCGCCTGCCCTCCAACCTGCGTTTGACCGCGCGTTATGATCGGCGATTGCTGGATGGCGTCGCGGTGCTCGAAGGCAGGGCGTTCGCGCAATCGCAGGGAAATTGGACCGGAAAATTGTATCGCGAATTGGCACCCGCGGAATTGAAACCGTTCAATGTGAAATTTATTCCCTATTCCGTCTGGCAAAATCGCGGCAAGTCCGAAATGTCCGTGTGGCTGCCGCGTGTTCCCTGACGGCCATGGCAAATCTCCACGAATGTTTGTCACTTTGACAATAGGCAAAGCAATGAAAGCTGGTAACGTTTGAAATATGAAAACCGTTTTTAGCTCGCCGGCAAAATTGCTGCCCGTCCTGATGGCCACTGCGTTGATGTTCCTTGCTTCCTGCAAAACCCACGAGAAGCTGCCTCAACACAGTTCGCAATCTGTTTATCTTTTCACCTCCTTTCACGACGCCGACCAAAAATTTCTCCGCTTCCTTTGGAGCAAGGATGGCTATCACTGGACCAACGTCCCCGGAACTTTCCTTGAAGCAAACGTTGGCGAGGCCAAACAATTCCGCGATCCGAGCATCGCCCAAGGACCCGACGGCATGTATCACCTTGTTTGGACAACCGGATGGCATGACTCCATGGGTTTTGGTTACGCCGAGTCCTCGAATCTGATTGATTGGTCCGAGCAAAAATTCATTCCCGTCATGGCGAACGAGCCGACGACCGTCAACGTATGGGCGCCGGAAATTTTTTATGACGAATCGGACGATGACTTTATAATCGTGTGGGCCTCGACGATTCCCGGCCGCTTCCCCGATATGATGGAATCACACACGAACAATCAGCGTTTATATTTCACCACGACGCACGATTTTCAATCGTTCTCGCCGACTCAATTATTTTTTGATGCGGGTTTCAGCGTGATAGATGGATTCATTCTTCGGGACGCAAATCGTTACGTTTTGATCTGCAAAGATAATTCGCGGCCGAATCTTCGCCTGGGCGTGGCATTCGGAGATACTGCGCTCGGCCCCTGGAAGGATATCTACGGGCCCATCACCCCAAGATTCACCGAGGGGCCCTGCGCGCTGCACATCGGTGATGACTGGCTCATTTATTTCGATGCGTATCGCGACAAGCGCTACGGCGCCGTCAAAACGCAGGACTTCAAAACTTTCACCGACATTTCTTCGGAAGTAACCTTTCCGGAAGGCCACAAGCACGGGACGGCCTTTAAAGTGCCGCAAGACGTTCTCGACGACATGTTGAAAGCGCATCCCTACCCCAATTTATGAAGCAAAAAATAATTGTTATAGCCATCGCCTTGCTCTGCACGCCGCTTTTCGCCGCGGAAACCAATTTGACCGCGCAACAAGAAGCGAACTATACCAAAGCCATCGAGGGCCGCACCGCGGACATTCTCAAAATCCTCGCGCTGAGCGACACCAACAAGATCGCGAAGGTTCACGACACCATTATTGCACAATATCGCGCGCTCAACGCGTGGCACGACGCGAACGACGCCAGGCTAAAAGCCGCGCACGCGGATACGAACGCCGTGGCGCAAATTCGCGTCTCATTGAAGGCTCTACACGATCAATTTCTCTCGCGCCTCGCGGAAAATTTAACGCCGGAGCAGGTGGAAGCCGTGAAAGACAAGATGACCTACGGCAAAGTGCAGTTCACCTTTAAGGGCTATGTGACGCAATACCCGAATTTGTCGGAAGAAAATAAGCAGAAAATTTTGGAAATGCTCAAAGAAGCACGCGAAGAAGCCATGGACGGCGGCAGTGCTGAGGAAAAAACGGCGGTGTTCCAACGTTACAAAGGCAAAATAAATAACTACCTGTCCAAGCAAGGCATCCATCCGGAAAAGAAAAAAACCACGCCCCAGACTGACACCGAACCTGCGAAATAATCGGGCCATCTACTTTGCCGAATTTGTGAGTCACGAAGGACACGAACCAATTCTCCGTCACATCGCCAATCTCTGGACGCTCATGGATCGTCCCTGGTCGTTGGATGAAAAATTGCGCGCTTTCAAGGATGCCGGTTTTGACGGTGTGTGTTGGGCCGGCAGCCCGGAACTCCGCGCTGGTTGCAAGAAGCACGATTTGATCTTCGTTGGCGGCATGGCGTCGGGAAACGCGGCAGATTTTCCCCGGTTGCTTCAGGAGCAAAAGGACTGCGGCGCGGTTCACGTCAATGTACAACTCGCTGCGGACGACCTGCTCACCCCGGAGGCATTGGAACTGGCTCTCGCGCTAAATCGAGAAGGCAAATGCATCGGCGTCCTTCCAGAAATAGAGACCCATCGCGGCACCTGCACCGAAACGCCGGAGAAACATTACGCCCTTTGCGACGCCTATCAAAAGGCCACCGGCGAACTTTTGCCGCTCTCGATCGACTTCTCACATTTTGCCGTCGTCAAACATCTGGTGCCCGAAAATTTTGCCAGACGATTGCTCGTGCGGCCTGATTTAATCCAGCACGCGCAGCAATTTCACTTTCGCCCCTTCAACGGCCATCATGTTCAGATTCCCATCACCGACGGAAAAGGAAATCTCACCCGCGAATTCGAAGACTGGCTCCCATTTGCCGAGGCGTTGTTGCGCTGCTGGCTGGACGGAAACCGCAATAAAGACCGCAAGATTTTCATCTGCCCGGAACTCGGACCCGTCACCGGCGGTTATAGCCTTTCGACATTTCCCGACAGTTGGGAGGACAAGAAAATCCTGCGCGAAGAAATCGACCGACTCTGGCGGAAGCTCTCGGTTTAGCCGGCGTCATCTGCGACGATATTCCCCAGGCGAACAACCCAGCACACTCTTAAACACGCGATGGAATTGCGGGTAACTCCCGAAACCCGCTTCCAGCGCCGCCTCCAGCATGGTCGTCCGTTGCCCTGCGCCATAAATTGCGAGAAATTGCTCGATACGCTGGCGGTTGCGAAAATCCACGAGCGCAATTCCCGTTTGCTGCTTGAACAACCGGCTCAATCGCGCCGGGCTCAACCCCGCATGCCTCGCCAACTCGGGCAGATGCAGTGTGTTGTTTTTATCTCGAATATGACGCGCTGCTTTTTCCACCGCCGGATGCACATCATGAACCGGGACATCCGCGGCCCGCTCAAAACTCTGCCAAGCCGCCAGCAACACGTAACCCAATCCGGCATTGAAAAATCCCGATTGTTTCCGCCCCCCGGCCACTTCGGCCAACAGCGTTTCTAACCGCGTAAATGCGGGCTGCGGGAGACGCCGGCAATATTCACCATCGGGATCAGCTTCGCGCAATACGGTCGCATTCGCGTCCGTCGCCAGCCGGCGAACCGCTGCCGGTCTGGCCACGCCAATCCACATTTCGAAATCCGGCGATTGCTCAATCAGCACGTGCTCCTGCGCTGGGAACAGCCAAAGCAAATCGCCCCGGCGGATTTGATATTTCCGATTCGCGAGGAGATAGAGCCCGCGGCCCTGCGTGACGAGATTGAACTCCAGTTCCGCGTGGTGATGCATCGCATTCGCGCGGCCCTGGTGGCGGTAATGCCACAGGTTCCCATCGAGGCCAGCAGGCAGTTCCAGTTTTTGACGCATGACGACAAAAAATGATAACAAGTCGGCGGCAAATGAGAAGATTCAATTGCGGGATTTGCTAACCTAATAACATGATCACAATCTCCCAGGCCCAGCGCGATCTTTACCGCAATGAAGGCTACATGATTTTGCCCGGAGTCATTCCCACCGACATGCTCGAAATGCTGCGCGAGGAATGCTCCTACTATCTCGGTTATTACGATTCCATCATGGACGCCAAAGGCGTGCAGACCGAGGGCATCAGCCATCGTGGCAAACGCTATTTCATCAACAACCGTTACCGCCTGAGCAATCGCCTCTGGCAATTCATTTTCAGCGACCTCATGGCGAAAGTCGCCGAAGCGACCGTCGGTCCCGACGCGCAATTGTTTCACGAACAATGGGTCGTGAAAGGCGCGGAACAAGGCATGAAATTTTCCTGGCACCAGGACAGCGGTTACGTGAAATGGTATGACCCGACCACAAATCACAAGCCCTACGTGACCTGCTGGTGCACGCTCGACGCCGTGAATGAGGAGAATGGCACCGTCTATATTCTCCCGCACTCACGCGGCGGCACCAAGGGCAAGATCATCGACCATCACAAGGAGGAAGGCACCAACGACCTCATCGGCTACACCGGCCCTGATCCCGGCGATCCGCTCATCGTTCCCGCCGGCAGCATCGTGGCGTTCGACAGCTTTCTGTTTCATCGCAGCGGCCCAAATAAAACCAACCGCATGCGCCGCATTTACCTGCCGCAATACAGCGGCGCCCCGATTCGCCGGCCCGACGGCAAACCATGGGCCATGGCGACGCCATTCCTCAAAGACGGCAAAAACATTTACAATCACGCCGACGATTCCGCGGATAAATACGGTCCGTTTCCTGACAAAAAGAAAGAGGCGGCTTAAGTGACTGGAAGCGTTGAGAAATAAACGCTTTCATCCATTTTTCCGTCGATTACAAAAATTATGAACAAACTCGGGCTTGGTGTGCTCGGCCTTGGTGAAGGGCGCAGCATTATCTCAGCCGGCGTGCGCAGCGAGTTGTGGCGCGTCGTGCAGTTGTGCGATATCAATCCACAACTGGGCGCAGAGCGTTCGCGCGAATTCAATCTCGATTGCTTCACCACCTTCTTTGACGAGTTGCTCGCCAATAAATCTGTCGATGTGGTCGGCATTTACACCCCCGACCATCTGCACGCCGAACACGTCATCAAATCGCTCCAGGCCGGCAAACACGTCATTTGCACCAAGCCGTTTCTGGATAATTTATCGCGCGCCAAAGAAGTTCTCGAGGCTCAACGCCGCTCCGGCAAAAATGTCTTCATCGGCCAAAGCTCCCGGTTCTTCGCGCCATTCACGCGGCAGCACGAACATTTTCAAACCGGCGAATTCGGCGAACTCAACACCATCGAAGCCGCCTACCACGCGGATCACCGTTGGTTCCTGGAAAAACCGTGGGCCAAAGAATCGAAATTCAAATGGCTCTACGGCGCCCTCAGTCATCCCGCGGACTTCGTGCGCTGGTACGTGCCTGACCTCGCCGAAGTCATGGGCTATTCGTGCCTGAGCGCAAATGGCCGCGCGGGCGGATTGAAAAACGACGACACGTTTCATTTCGTATTGAAATCAACTTCCGGAAAAATCGCGCGCGTCAGCGGCTGCTATTCCTGCCCGACCGTGCCCGCGCAACGCGACAGCGGCATGACCTGCATCCTCCGTTGCGCGAACGGCGCCAGTCAGGCGGATTATCACGAACTACGTTACTCGTGGAAGTTGGGAGGCCGCTCCGTCATCGAACGCTTTGAAGGCGAAGAGGATTTTTATTTTCGGTTCGGAGGCCGGACGCATCACGCCGGTGAGTATCAAAACTACATTGAATATTTCGCGCATTCTTTGCATTCCGGCAAAACCCCAAAGCCGGACGTGCGCGAAGGCATCATTACGGTTGCCCTCCTGGAAGCGATGGAAGAATCCACCCGGCTCGGCCGGCCGGTGAAAATAAAAGACGTGCTGGCGCGCAATGGACTGGGGGATTTGATTTGAAACTGTCATGCGTGTTGCGTTGCCCGGTGCGGGCTGCCATTCTGTCAACACTCCAATCGATCAGAACACCGCGTGACTCAAAATAATTCCAATTTCCAACGGCAGGACTCACGCCTGGTCTGGCGTTTGAAGGAACAAACGCTCTGGATCGAGCCCTGGGGCAAGGACAGCATTCGCGTTCGCGCAACCACGCTCCCCGAAATGCCGTTGCGCGACTGGAGCCTGTTGCCGCCGAAAAGAGTCTCCGCTAAAATTTCCATCGAATCCACATCCGCAAAATTGGTGAACGGAAAACTCACCGCCACCATCGATGCCAAATCAGGTCGGGTTCGGTTTTTTAAAACGGGAAGCGAAGTGCCGCTGGTCGAAGAAATTTTCGCGCGCACCAATTACCCCGCCTCGCGCACCTTCAAATCCGTTGGCGGCGATCTTTCGCGCTGTGAGGCAAGCTTTACTGCCTTCGACGACGAACGCATTTACGGCCTCGGCCAGCGCCGGCACGGTTTGCTCGACCAAAAAGGCTGCGTCCTCGAACTGACCCATCGCAACTCGCAGATTTCCATTCCCTTCCTCGTCTCGAGCCGCGGCTACGGTTTGCTCTGGCACAATCCCGGCATGGGCCGCGTCGAATTGGGCCGCACCCAAACCCGCTGGGTCGCCGATGCCACGCGCCTGATCGATTACGTGGTCACCACCGGCGATGGCTACGCCGGCATCATGGAGCGTTACGCCGACCTCACCGGCCACTCGCCGATGATGCCTAAATGGGCCGCCGGTTTTTGGCAATGCAAACTGCGCTACAAAACGCAGGATGAATTACTCGCCGTCGCACGTGAACACAAACGGCGCGGCCTGCCCATGTCCATCATCGTCATCGATTACTTCAACTGGACGAAAATGGGCGAATGGAAATTTGATCCCGCCTGCTGGCCCGATCCGTCCACGATGGTGCGCGAACTCGAATCGCTCGGCATCAAGGTCATGGTCTCCGTGTGGCCCACGGTGAATCCCGACAGCGAAAATTTTGCGGAACTCGAGCGACGCAATCTGCTCGTCCGTACCGAGCGTGGCCTGAATAGCTTCATCAAGTTCACCGACTCGAACGCGAACCAAACCGTCATTTCCGGCTTGCTCGATACCACGCATCCCGACGCGGGGAAATTTTTGTGGAACAAAGTGCGCGAAAATTATTATCGCCACGGCATCAAATTGTGGTGGCTCGACGCCATCGAACCCGAGATGGTCACCTACGACCACGACAACGTCCGCTATTTCGCCGGCAACGGCCTCGAAGTCGGCTGCATTTATCCGATGATGCAGCAGCAAGCGCTGTATGAAGGCATGAAGTCCGCAGGCGAAACTGAAATTATCTCGCTTGGCCGCGCGGGTTTCGCCGGCAGTCAACGCTACGGCGCCGCGATTTGGTCCGGCGATATTCATTCGACCTGGGAAGATTTGCGCCAACAAGTCCGCGCCGGCCTCAACATCGGCCTCAGTGGCATCCCGTGGTGGACCACGGACATCGGCGGCTTTTTCGGCGGTGAAATCGACACGCCTTACTTCCGCGAACTCATCGTGCGCTGGTTTCAATACGGCGTCTTCTGCCCGCTCTTTCGCCTGCACGGCTGGCGCAACAGTTCGCTCGCGCATCCCGAAACCAGCGACCCGACGCGCGGCGGCCCCAACGAAGTCTGGGCCTTCGGCGACCGTGCCTACGGCATCATCCGCGAACTGATGTTCCTGCGCGAACGCCTGCGCCCCTACATCATGGCCCAAATGAAACTGGCCAGCACCAAAGGCACGCCCCCCATGCGCCCGTTGTTCTTCGATTTTCCCGATGACGCCACCGCGCAGAACGTCGACGACCAATTCATGTTCGGCCCGGACGTGCTCGTCGCCCCCGTACTGCATCAAGGCGCGACCAAGCGAAAAGTTTATTTGCCCACCGGCGTCACCTGGACCGACGCCTGGACCGGAAAGAAATTGAAAGGCGGCCAAACCGTCACCGCCGATGCGCCGCTGGAAAAAGTTCCCTTGTATCTCCGCGCCGGATGCAAACTCCCCATTTGCGGGTGACGCGATGAAAACCTCCCTCACCAAACGCCTTAGCTACGCGGCCAGCGATACAGCGGGACAATTGGTATTCTGCGTCATTTCGTTTTATCTCCTGAATTTTTACGTCGACGTTTACGGCATCTCAGCCGCGACCGCCGGGACGATTCTCTTGATCGCGCGCTGCGTGGACGCCGTAGACGCTCCCGTCTGGGGCATCGTCTTTGATAAAACTCACAGTAAATGGGGCAAAAGCCGTCCTTGGTTTCTTTGGCTCTGTGTCCCGTTTGCAGTGTTCGGAGTGCTCACCTTTCTCACACCCAACCTCGGCTACACCGCAAAAGTCATCTACGCAGCGGGCACGTATATTATTTGCAGCATCCTTTACACAGGCATCAACACGCCCGTCACCTCGATTCTATCCGCGCTCACTCCAGATCCACACGAACGCGTCACCCTCACCAGTTTCCGCATGTTCGGTTCCAAGTTCGGCGTGGCGCTGGTCAATCTGACCGCACTCCGGCTCGTGGAATTCTTTGGCCACGGCGACGATCGCAAAGGTTACATGATCGTCATGCCAATCTATGCGACAGGCACCATTCTTTTGTTCCTGTTCGCGTTTCGTAACTTGAAGGAAGTCGTTCATGAGAAAAAACAATCACTGCCCATCCGCGACAGCCTGCGCGCCGTCAAAGGCAACTGGCCGTGGATCATCATTTTTATCAGCAGCTTGTTTTTCTGGATTGGCTTCGTCGCGCGCGTGAGCGTCGCCCCGTTCTTTTTCGAATACGTCCTCCACCGCAAAGACCTGATCTCCCCGGCCTTCCTGCTGGATTTCATTTCGCTCGGCACCGCGTTTGCGCTGCCATTTTTGTGCCGGTGGACCTCCAAGCGCAACGTATGGCTGATGGGCCTGTTTGGAATGGTCGCGGGACAACTCATCATGGCCTTCGGGCTGCACAATCAATTATCCGTGCCTTGGATTATGGCCGGTTGGGCCTTTGGAATGTTCGTCAGCGGCATGGCCATGGCCATGCCTTTTTCCGTTTTGTCCGACAGTGTGGATTATGGCGAGTGGAAAAACGGCATTCGCGCCGCCGGATTTCTCACCGCCATCGGCGCCGCCTTTTGCCTCAAAGCCGGCAGCGGCCTCGGCGGCGCCTTGCCCGCCTGGATTTTGCAGGCGTGCCACTATGTGCCCAAGGTCGAACAGACGCCACAATCCCTGCAAGGCATCGAATTCGCCACCGTCTGGCTCCCGGCAATTTTCCTCACGCTCGCAGCTGTGCCGGTTTTGTTTTATCAAAAGTATGAACTGTTGGAGCCGCAAATTCACGCTGACCTCGAAGCTCGCCGCGCGAGTGCCGCGGGAACGCTCTCAAACGCGGCGCACTAATTTTATGATTGGGAAACGAATTGCTTTCTGGGCTCTCCTTTTAATGGTGGGCACAACCTATTTTTGCCACGCCCAATCACCGGTCACCATCGACCTGAAGCCGCAGGAAAAAGGCCGCGCGATTTCTCCCGATTTCGTCGGCCTGAGTTTTGAAATGCAATACGTGCTGCCCGGCACCAACGACACCCATTTTTTCAGCGCCAAAAACAAAGCGCTCATCGCCACCTTCAAAACCCTCGGCATCAAAAATCTTCGCGTGGGCGGCAACACCGCCGATCGTCCGACGATCCACACGCCCAATACCACTGACGTCGATAGCCTGTTCGCCTTTGCCAAAGCCGCGGATGTAAAAATCATTTACACGCTCCGCCTCAACCAGGGCAGCCT
>DASZPR010000570.1:0-2837 GCA_035550235.1 Verrucomicrobiia bacterium
GTAAAATGATCGGCTTGCTCCATGTTGATGCTGTTGCTCATGTTGAAGCTGCGATTGCGCAATTGACCGGGCTGGCCGGCGACGGTGGAGGTGTCCGCCGGGCAATGATAAATGGCCGGGTTGCGATTGTATTCGAACAGCATGGAATTGGTTTCGTTGATGGGATTGGGATCGAAGGGCGCGAGGGACCGGCACCAACTGATTTTGTCGTCGCCGATGGTGGGTTGGTTCGTGGAACCAATGGTGACGAAGTAAACGAAATTATTCGGCACCAAAGTGCTTTCGTTATCGTGTGCGTACATGTGCCAGCACAATTGCAATTGGCGGAGGTGATCGATGCAATCGACGGTTTGCGCGCGGGCTTTGCCTTTGCTCAAGGTGGGCAGCAGCAGGCTGGCGAGGATGGCGATAACGGCGATGACGACGAGCAGTTCGATGAGGGTGAAGGCGTGGCGGGGTGCGTTTGATTCAAGACGCGAGGACGGGCTGGAAGTGGTCCCCGGACTTCTGGGTTGGCGCAAACCCGTCTTCATTACGAATTGGTCTAACGGTTATCGACGATACCATCGAAAGGAAAAGGCGTCATCTTTAAATGTGCGGGATCGCGAATCCAAATGACGAATGATGAATGACGAATGGAAAATTTGTTCAACCGCTGGAGTGGCGACGGCCGGTTTCATTTAGTTGAGATGCGCGACTGTCCTTGGTTGTTCCTTGGGTGTGGAGAAAACGGAGATTCGTGAATTCCAACCAAATATGCCGTCCATTTGGTTTGCCTGGATTGAAACTTCTAAAATGGAGACAGACGGGACGCCTGTGCTACGGTCATTCCGTCAGCAGATCGAGGGCGCTGATGCCTTTGGGGGCGAGTTCCCAGCGTGAGCCGTGTTGGACGACCAATCGGCGGCAGGGATTTTTCTTTTCCTCGGCTTCGTTCACGGAGAGCAATTGATATTTGCTTTTGCCTTTGATTTCCGAGGCGGCGCGGGGGATGAGCTCGAAGGGGACGGCATTGTAGTTCAGCGCGATTTCGTAACCGGCCACGCCTTCCTTTTCCGCCGTGGGATTTGGGCGAATGAGCATGGGGTAGCGTTTGAGCCACGGAAAATCCGTTTTGCGGACGACGACGCGGCAGAGTTCGGTCTGGTGCTGGATGAAGTGCAGGATGCTGAACGGCGCGCCGCTGGTTTCATGTTCGCCGAGCAGGATCAATTTCGGGTCCAGGCCCAAAAGATTCTGGCCGTTCCAATCGCCGTGGTCGTTCCGTTCTTTTGGAAAATTTTTCTTATACCACGCCGCGAAATGATCGTTGGCGAGAAGGTTTAATTCGAAATGCACGTGGGCGCGTTCCTTGGAGATCGGTTCGCCGGTATTCGAGGTGTGGCCCATGGTGGCGAAGACTTCGCCGGCTTTCAGGGCGGTGCCGACTTTCAGGCCGCTGCGCGTGGCGCTGAGGTGCGCGTAGAGCGAAAAAATATCGACGCCTTCGATGCGATGATGGATGACGACGTAATTGCCGTAATTGGAGAGCGAGGGTTTGGAATTGATGTAGACCACGGTGCCATCGGCGGTGGCCATGATGGGGTCGGTGGGCTCATTGTGTTTGTCGCGTTGCTGGCAGCGGATATCGAGGCCTTCGTGCATCTGCCAGCCGTCGGAGCGGACGCAGCCGAAGCAGCCGCTCGTCCAGGTTTTGCCGACGGTCGGAACGAAGAATTTTTCGCCGCCGCCATCGGGGTCGAAGAGGGTTTGGTTGGCGGTGGGAAAACCGAAAGGCTGCTGGGCCAAGGCGGGAAAAGCTCCAAGCGTCCAAGATCCAAGCACCAGAGAAGCTCCAAGGTTCAAGAACCAATTCGCCGGGCGAATGCGCCGCGTAGGGGAATTCGTGAAAAAGAATGATCTGTACTTCGGGCGTTTCATTTTCGATACATGCTGGCGAAAATCAGGTGGAGTTCCTTCGCTTCGCGATAGAGTTTTCGAGCTTCCTCGACGAGTGCGGGTTCGGAAGCGGCAACCATGCGAAGGAAAAATTTTGTCTCTTTCGCTTCTTTGACACACCGTCCGACACTGTATTTAAAATCTTTTTTCGAAACACCTTCGTTGGCTTCGCAATAATTTGCACCAACGCTCGTCCCGCAGCCGACCAGTTGGTCGATGAGCCGATTGTTTTCCGGCGAGCGCGGAATTTTTTTGCAAAAGCGAATCAGCGCTTCACCAAATTGCGCTGTCCGTTCTTCAAGATCAAATGCGTGGCGCTCTCCGCCGTTACCGTTCGACGATTCTCTTAGTTCCCACGAATCCGAACAAAACTTCGGATACACGACGGAGCTTCCATCGTTTGCGGCTTGGTCCTTGGAGCTTCTCTGGAGCCTGGATCCTGGATTTTGGTTCTTCATTGCGAAGCGATGTTTACCATTTTTGATTCTCTTCGTTTTTCTTGGCGATGTTGTTTAGGCCGATGGCGATCTCGTCGGCTTCCTCGCGGGAGGCGTCGGGAGTGAATTGGATGATGCCGTCGGAGATGAGCCGGCCGAATTGGGGAGCGCCCAGCCAGCGGGATTCTTTTCCTTTTTTGCCGAATTGCGAGAAGACAGCGAAGTGTTTGCCGCGATAGACGGCGGAGTATTGCTGCAACTTCCAAGTGCCCTGGCGATTCATCTGGATTTGCAATTCAAACCCGCCGATGGCTTCCACCACCTTGGCGCTGGCGACGTCGCCTTCGGTGAGAATGGGGTCTTGCTGGACTTCGACCTCAAATGGCTGGGCACGATAAATGGGAACTTTGGTGGTGCGGCCGTTGTCTTCCGGGCTGGCTTCGAGGTGAATGCGCAGCGTGG
>DASZPR010000571.1:0-1661 GCA_035550235.1 Verrucomicrobiia bacterium
GAAACCGACGGCGGAGGGATCAGTCGCATCGGCTTCAAGCAGCAAATCCGGTTTTTCGCCGCGCAGAAGTTTGCGCGAAAAATCCACCGGCACGGTCACGGCAAACTGCACTTTGCCTTCCGCCAGCCAATTTTTGATTTCCGCCGCGCTGTGCGCCTCGCGGGCAAGGTTGAAATAACTGCTGTTGTGCAGCGCCCAGACGAAGGTGCGCGAAAACGGGCTGTTGTCCGCCGCATAAACCGCCGTGGGCAGGTGCTTGGGATTGGAGTTGATGGCGTAGCCGAACAGGATGAGTTGCACCATCGGGATGCCGACCATCATGCCAAACGTCAGCCGGTCGCGTCGCATCTGGATAAATTCCTTGATGACGATGGCAAAAAAACGCGAAAGGTTGAAGCTCATGGAAGCTTCCTTTCTGAAATGTTCAACAACCGGCTGGCTTTGTCTTGGTATTGTAAGCTGCCGGGGAGCGGATGAGACATGGGTTTAGTGTTAGTTGATATGCTGTTCAAAGTCCACAGGGGATTGGTCAGTCCACAACGCCAAGACAAGGCCAGTCAATAATGGAATATGGGATTTCTGTATGATGTGACTGACCCGCAGATTTTACGACTTATTGGCCAGCGCGTGCGTGCGTTCACTTCTGCCTTCACTTGGTTCAAGCAAAAGCTGGTGGGCACTGAGGGATTCGAACCCCCGACCTTCTCCGTGTAAAGGAGCAGCGCTACCACTGCGCCAAGCGCCCGACCGGAAGTGGTGCCAGCGAGTGGAATCGAACCACTGACCTCGGGCTTATGAGTCCCACGCTCTAACCAACTGAGCTACGCTGGCAATCAAATGGCCGTTCATTTTGCGGACATTTTGGCTTCTGTCAAACCGGGAATTTGCCCACTCTTCCCATGTGCAAAAACTGCCGCGCGCTTTTTACGACCGCGATACCATCGTTGTCGCGCGTGAACTGCTGGGAAAATGGCTCGTTCACAAAACCGATGGCATCGAGCGCATCGGAAAAATTGTCGAGGTGGAGGCGTATCTGGGCGAACACGATCTCGCGGCGCATTCATCGAAGGGACGGACGGAACGCACCAAAGTCATGTTCGGTCCGCCGGGGCACGTCTATGTTTATTTCATTTACGGGATGCACTATTGCATGAACGTGGTGACGGAGCGGGACGGCCATGCTTCCGCCGTTTTGCTGCGCGCCCTAGAGCCGGTGAAAAACATCTCCGAAAAAACTTCCGGGCCGGCCTTGCTGTGCCGGGCGCTGGACATTGACCGGCGCTGGAACGGCCATGATTTGTTGAGCGACGATTTTTTCATCGCCGCGCCGGAAATCGCGGAAAAAATTTCCATCGTCAAACGCCCGCGCATCGGCGTGGATTACGCGAAACACTGGGCAAAACGGCTGCTGCGTTTTTACATCAAGGGAAATCCGTTTGTGTCGCGGCGTTGAAATCAATTTTTAAGCCTATTCCGCGTTCGGCAGTTCCTTGCGCGATTGGACGACGTGATCCACGAGGCCGAATTCTTTGGCTTCTTCGGGACTCATAAAATTGTCTCGGTCGCAGGCTTTTTCCACCACGTCATACGGCTGGCCGGAGTGCTTGGACAAAATGGTGTTCAGGCGCTGCTTGAGTTTGAGCATGTATTTAACGCGGATT
>DASZPR010000572.1:0-9423 GCA_035550235.1 Verrucomicrobiia bacterium
GTGTTGAGCGGCGGCGGTGTAGGTGATTTCCGGATTATCGGCGAACATTTTGAAAAATGGTTCGGCTTTGAATCCGTGGCCACCGGTTACCACGAGCACTTTAATTTTTTTATGGGCGTGAGTTTGAGTCGAGGGCGAAGCGCAGCCGGCGAGCAGTGTGAGTAAAATAGTAGCGAGTAGGGGGAGGGTTTTCATAAGGGTGCGCACAGCGTGGCAGGGAAAGTGGGTGAGTGCAAGGCGTGCGGAGGGGGTTATGGAAAGTTCCAAATCCCAAGCTCCAAGGTCCAAAGCGGTGTCGTCGCTACGCTCTGCCACCGCACTAAAGGTGCCGCGAAAAAGCAGAGGGTTGGCGCGAGTCAATGGGCGGCGGGCAATCGGCAGACCGCGTAGCCGCACGCGCAACTCGAACAGGAAGTGTTCGACGCTGCTTGTGGATTTACGGCGTGCGTGAGGCAAAGGACGGCCAGCAGGAAGAGCATCAGCGCGAATTTCTTTCGGGACTTCATTTGCCTTCGGCCACGGGCTTTACCGGTTTCGCGGGCGGGTTCAATTTGCTTTGGGGCAAAAATGGTTTTCGAAAGGCATCGTCGAAATCGTAGCCGTTCTGAAAATCGAGGCGGCTGTCGGTTTCGGTTTTTGAAAAGAGGCCGGCTTCGACGATGTTGAAAACGATCTCGCCGATATCTTCGCAGCGAGTGATGCCCCATTCCTCGAGCACGGTGATGGCCATGGGGCCGAATTGCGCGAGCACGTATTCGCGAAGGCCGGCGAGCAATTCCTGGCCGGTGACGTGCTCGTTATCGGATAGCGGGGTCCCTTCGCGGCGGCTCTGGCTCTTCTTCGTGTAATCGAGGGCGTCGCGGACGAATACATAGGCTTCGCGCGGATATCGCGGATCCTTCTGAGCGATCAGATCGATGCCTTCGTCAAAATTAGCTTCGTGCATTTTTAGGTGTTGCGCCGGTTCGACCACCGGTCAGTGCTTAATATGCCTTAACTTCTCGCCTAACCAAAAGCAAACCTAGAACAATTAAATAGCATTAATTGTTCCGGATTTCTGTAGGATAATCTAGAAGCGCACTCTGAAAAAGCACGATTTAACGCTGCTTGACCATTCCGACCAGCACGTTCAACCGCGGTCCCCCATGATGCCGTGTTAAACATTGTCCTTTGGGTTTGACTCCCTTGGACATCACCGTAGCTTCGCGTGCGTGGATGCAAGCCAGATCAATCCGTGGATGATGCTGCCATTTGGCGTGCTGCTGGCCGCCATCGCGCTGGCGCCGCTGTTTTTTGCAAACTGGTGGTTGAAGCACTATGCGAAGGTTGCGTTCGGGCTCGGGGCGGTGGTGGTGGGCTATTACTTCTTTGGTCTCCATGCGCCCGGCCGCGTGATGGATGTGGCGCACGAATACGTCAGCTTCATTGCGTTAATCGGCTCGCTGTTTGTCGTTTCCGGAGGCATTCACATCAATGTGAAAGGCGAGGCGTCGCCGATGGTGAATGTGGTTTTCCTGCTAGTCGGGGCGCTGATTGCGAATCTGCTCGGCACGACGGGCGCCTCGATGTTGTTGATTCGGCCGTGGATTCGGATGAACAAATATCGCGTCACGGCGCATCACATTGTTTTTTTTATTTTCATCGTGTCGAATGTGGGCGGTTGCCTGACGCCGATTGGCGATCCGCCTTTGTTCCTCGGCTATCTTTACGGAATTCCATTTTGGTGGGTGGCGGA
Organism: Verrucomicrobiia bacterium; assembly: GCA_035550235.1. GTDB lineage: Bacteria > Verrucomicrobiota > Verrucomicrobiia > Limisphaerales > DASXHY01 > DASXHY01. The sequence continues at coordinate 1,736 of DASZPR010000572.1, forward strand.
GCATTGCCTGCCGATGTGGGCGACGGGCAATGCCATTTTGCTGGCGATGTTTTACGTGGTGGATCGGTTGAACTTCAATCGTGCGCCGCGCAGTGTTCGCGAAAAAGAAACGGCTCACGAAGAATGGCGATTCGATGGGTTGGGGAATATTCTTTTTCTCGCGGTCATTTTGATTGCCGTGTTCGTGAACCATCCGCCGTTCCTGCGCGAGGCGCTGATGATTGGCGCGGCGGCGGGTTCGTATTTCACGACGAAGAAGCGGGTGCACGAGTCGAATAATTTTAATTTTCATCCGATCCAGGAGGTCGCGATTTTGTTTGTGGGAATTTTCGCCACCATGATGCCGGCCTTGGATTGGCTGGCCGGCAACGCGAAGGACTTGATGGGGCAAGCGCCCGCTTCGGGTCTTTTTTATTGGGGCACGGGCACCCTGTCCAGCGCGCTGGATAATGCGCCCACGTACTTGAGTTTTCTGAGCGCGAGCTTCGGTGCGTTTGTAAACCACGATGTCATCGCGCAAGTGCAGGCGCACATTGCCTCGGGCGTGGTGGATTTCAATAATCTCACCGGGCCGTATGCGGAGCAGGTGCGGCAAACGCTGGAGACGTTGCAGAAATATCACGGAGATCATGTGCTGGCGAAAAGCGTGAGCAAAGAGGAAATTGAAGTGAGCTTCCTGCTCGGCAACGCGACGTTCAACAAATACCTCCTCGCCATCAGCATCGGCGCGGTGTTTTTCGGCGCGAACACATATATCGGTAACGGGCCGAACTTCATGGTGAAATCGATCGCCGATCACGCAAAGATAAAAACGCCGTCGTTTTTGGAATACATTTGGAAATTCACGCTGCCGTTTATGCTGCCGATGCTGGTGGTGATCTGGCTGGTATTCTTCCGCCATTAGCGAATTTTTTTGTGGGAAACCTTGTCATAGGCCAAGAATTTACTTGGCACCGGCTGTTACTTTTGGGGAACATCCGTGAAACGGATTAGGGAATCGGAGTGCGTAGCCTTTACAATATTCTCTTTAGAATCTTTTTCCTGCTGTCTTCACCGTATTATTTTATGCGGATGCGACGCCGGGGAAATTGGCGAGCGGGATTTGCAGAACGTTTTGGCAAGTTCAATGTCGTTCTCAAGCAATCGATTACGAATCGCCAGGTGCTTTGGCTCCACGCCGTGAGCGTGGGCGAGGTCAACCTCTGTACCAATATCATTCGCGACCTGGAGTTGCGCACCCCGAATCTCAAAATGGTCGTCTCCACCACCACGACGACCGGCATGGGCGAGCTCAAGAAAAAACTGCCCACTCACGTCGCCAAGATTTATTACCCGCTGGATCTCCGTAAATATGTGAGCCGGGCGCTTTCGGCGATTTATCCGGAGGCAATTGTTTTGGTGGAGGCGGAAATTTGGCCGAACTTCATCTGGCGCGCTGCGGACATGGGCATCCCGATTTTTCTGGTGAACGCCCGGCTGTCGGACCGTTCGTATCGCGGTTACAAGCGTTTTGGCTTTCTGTTCCGCCCGTTGTTTGCATCGTTCGCCGGAGTGGGCGTGCAGAACGAAGCCGATGCCAAACGGGTGATCGATCTCGGTTGCCGGCCGGAAGTGGTGCGTATCGTGGGCAATCTGAAATTTGACGCCGCGGAGCTCGGAACGCAGGTTAATCTCAATGTCGGCAACATGCTGCGGCAGGTCGGTGTGCCCAAAGACGCGCGGGTTCTTTTATGCGCCAGCACGCATAATGGTGAGGAAGCCGTTTTGGGCGAAATTTTTCTGCGGTTGCGCAAACAATTTCCTGATTTGTTTTTGGTGATGGTGCCGCGCCATTTCGAGCGGAGCCGCGAGGCGGGGCGCGACTTGAAGGACCGCGGCGTGAAATTTATTTACCGCAGCGATGTAGGTTCCAGCACGCAGTTGAAGCCCGGCGAAGTCGATTGCCTGCTGGTGAATTCAACCGGGGAGCTGAAATATTTTTACGAATACGCCACGGTGGTTTTTGTGGGCAAGAGTTTGACGGCGGAAGGCGGGCAAAATCCAATCGAGCCCGCAGCCGTCAGCAAACCGGTGGTGTTTGGCCCGAACATGCAGAATTTTGCGGATATCGTGCGCGAGTTTCTTTCCAAGGACGGCGCGGTGCAGGTGCAGAACGCGACGGAGTTGGAAAAGAAACTGGCGGAATTGCTCGGCAATGAAACGCGCCGGGAAGAACTCGGCCGCAATGCGGTGAAAGTCGTGCGCGAAAATCTCGGCGCGATTCATCGGACGGTCGATATGATCGTCCAGCGCCTGGATAACGGCGAGATTTACATCAAGAAGTAAAGTAGGACAGGCATCCTGCCTGTCTCCATTTTGCTTCCTGCTCCGAAATAATCAGAGACCGGCGAGACGCCTGTCCTACTCTACCCACCCAGAATCCGTTTGCCTTCGTCGAGGAAGATGCCTTTGAAATTCATTTCGAGCGCCTGCGGATTGCTCGCTTTGGCCAGCGCTTCTTTCTGGGAAACTTTGCCTTCTTTCACGAGTTGGAAGAGCGATTGATTGAAGGACAGGCTGCCGTCGTCGCCGCCGGTTTCAATGGCCGCACCCAGTTTATCGAGGCGGTTTTCTTCAATCAGCTTTTTGACCGTGGGCGAGTTGACCATGATTTCGAGCGCGGGCGTCATGGTGCCGGTCACGCTGGTGACCATGCGCTGGCAAACCACGCCCTGGAGACACCCGGCGAGCTGCCGGCGAATCTGCTCACGCTCATCGGCCTTGAAGAAATCCAGAACGCGCGTGACGGAGAGCGCGGCATTGGTCGTGTGCAAGGTGGAGAGCACGAGATGCCCGGTGTCCGCGGCGCTCATGGCCGCCGTGAAGCTGATGGAATCGCGCATTTCACCGATCATGATGATGTCGGGATCCTGGCGGAGGACGTTTTTCAGGGCCTGATGGAACGAAAGCGTGTCGAGGCCGACCTCGCGTTGTTCGATGACGGATTGGTTGTCTTCAAAAACGAATTCGATCGGGTCTTCGAGCGTGATGACGTGCTTTTTGAAGTTCGCATTGACGTGCTCCATCATGGCCGCGAGCGTGGTGGATTTGCCGGAGCCGGTCGAGCCCGCCACCAGCACGATGCCGCGCGGCGATTCGGCCAGTTGCTTGATCTGTGGCAGCAAACCCAGTTCCTCAAAACTCGGCACCTGGTTTTTGACGTAGCGCATGGCGAGGGCCCATTGGCCGCGCTGTTGAAACAGGTTCGTCCGGAACCGGCCAATGCCCGGCTCGAAATACGAAAAATCGATTTCCCGCTCCTCATTCAGCTTCGTTTTCAAATGTTCGGGCGTGATGGTTTGGACGATTTTATTGGCCCAATCCTGCGTCGGGTAAGGGCATTCGATGGCGACCAACTGGCGATTGATGCGAAAAATAACGGGAGTTCCGATTTTCAAATGAACGTCCGAAGCCCCGCCCTCTACGGCGGTTTTGAGGATGCGATGAAACAATTCCATGGAGGCAAATTAGCAGAGGGCGAGCTTGTGCCAACTGGAAAAGTGATGCTGAAGCGAGCGACTATGAAATTTTCTTTGCTAACAGGACTTTTTGTTCCGAAGGAACATTTGACAATAGCCCGGCGATTTATCGCCGGGACAAGTAGCACAACGCCAAGTCCCGCAGGGACGGCTGATGCCCTGGTAAAAATTTTTCAGTCGTTCCGTCGGAACTTGAACCATTTGCTATTTCACCCGGCGATAAATCGCCGGGCTATTGTCAGGTATCCCTTCGGGATAACCAAAGCCAACCCGCTTAATCAGAATGCGCCCTGTTTTATCTGAAAATCTGTTTCGAGAATTATTCTAGTGAATCGCATAGTTCACCTCGGATTCGGGGCCGGTTCTTTCAGTGACGAGATTGGATGGTTTTCCGATGTAATAGGCGCGCACGCGGAATGACGCCTTGCGTTGCGGCGGCGCCAGCGACCAGCCGAAGGAGTTAATTTTCGGACCGACGAGCGCGCAGGCCTGGTAATCCGCGTCGTTCTCGCTCTTCATTTCGATGAGATAGCCCTCGGCATCGTTGTCGTGGTCGACCCAGGTCAGATGCACGCCGCTGACTGTTTCGGGCGCGATGACGGCTCTCAGATCTGTGGGCGCCGCGGCGGATGCGGTGCCTGCGTTGCGAATGGATTTTTGCCGGGAGGCGGTTGTCGTGGCGATGGTTTCCGGCGCGCCCCAACTATAGTCCTCAGGCTGTGCGTAGCGCGCGGCGAATTCGGCGTCTGACAAAGTCGCGGGCAGGCCCACTTCGGCGGGTGGCGATGCGGGGCCAAAGTAAGGTCGTACGCGATAGAAAAAAGTCGTGTCGGGAATGAGACGTGGATGCAGGAAGCTCGTTTGCTTTGCCGGCAGGAATCCGAGCGGCGTGTAAGGCCCGTCCCGCTCGGTGGCAAATTCCACGACGTGCCCGGCGCACGCCGCGGAAGTGTCCTGCCACGCCAACGCCACGTCGTAGTGAGACGGCATGGTGGCGGTCAATTGAACGGCGGGCTGGGTTGAGGAAGCGTGGCGCCGAATAGAAGTTGAACAGCCGGTTAACAGCGCAAAAAAGATCGAAAGGGCAAGGTAGCGGGGAGATTGCATGCGCGAAATCAATTCAGGTTTTCTGCGAAAGGGAAGTTCCGGCATCGCGATGGCGCGATGCCGGAGTCGATTGAGAACCGGCGATTATTTCTGCCAGAACTTGATGTTAGTCCACGTGGCGGTCACGGGTCCCTTGCCACTCCCGGTGCGGTACGTGCCGAATTTATGATAATACGGCGGCGTGCCATCCATTGTGTATTCGATCAGGGAACCGTTGATCCAGATCGCATCCTTCGAACTGCCGGTGTAGCAGATGGTGTTGATGCGGACGTTGGAGCCCACGGTGTAGTTCGCGAGATGATCTCCGTTTTCCACGGCGTAGAGGTAACCGGATTTGCTGACGGCAATCATCGTCCAGGGTCCGACGGATTCCTGGAAGGTTTGTTTCAGACAAATGCGGTCGCCGCCGAGACTGTTGACGGTGACGTAGCCTTCGAACTGATGCGTGCCGCTGGAGAAACTGTCGTAACGGCGCTCCGCGCGTTGCTCCGTGGTGGTGCTGGTGCTGGTGATGCCCCACTGATTACCGCTATTCCAACCGCTGCCGACGAGTTGGACCTTGTAGCCAGGGGACTCCGATGTCCATGGCCCGTTGCCAACCTGTGCGTGAGCAGCGAGGCATAAGCCGGCTGCAATAGTTAATGTGACGAGACTGCGACCGTAGGGATGTTTTTTGCAGTACATGTTTTTCCTGTGCGTTGAGTTTTTCTGACTTTTATCTCACGCCGCTTGATCACCCGAAGCAACCACCTGTTGTTTTGGAGTCTCTGCGACGCAAAACACCAGCCATTTTGAGTGGATTGGAGCGCGATGATAGGAACACAAATCGCGCGGGGATACAATTGAACGTTTGTACTAAGACGTGAAACGTGAAACGTGATGCGTGAATTTATTCTGAAGCTTTAAAACGTATTCACGTTTCACGCTTTACGTTTCACGCAGGGGGAAATACACAAAGACGGCAAGCTTTTGCCGGGACGCTTTGGAATACAGAATGGGTCGGCCAACTTACGTCTGCGCCATTGTGCTTAAACGAGCTTGCGCCTGTTTGGTCATGCTCGTGAACACCATGGAGACGTGATAGCCGGCATGCTTGTTGCCAGTGCAGGCGATCACCACGCCGTTGCAATTGACGCGGCCATTGTCGGCGGGCGATTGCAGCGTGATGGTCATCTCCGTCCAGGGCGAAAAAGCGGTGGCACTGCGGAACTCGATTCCGTTCTTATGGATAATGACCGAGCCGGGTGAAAGAACCAAGCGAGCCTGGCGTGCTTCGACCGTGACGTGTTGTTGGAGGGAACCAGGTTCAATTTTTCTCGCGCTCATAGAAGCTAGGTAAAAATATCATAAAACTACTGCCGGTCAAATGGGCTTTTACGAGGGAATCGGGGTTTTTACGGAGATTTTGACGTGTTTTTTGGGAGAAAACCGGTCGCTGCATCCGAAATCAATTGCCCATGGAGGAACGCAAAATTAGCTTCGTCCCGCAATCTTCATCTGCCGGGAAGCTCAACGAGTGATTTCCAATCCGCCTCCTTACGTCGGCGGCTACGAATTAATTACCATTCGATGACGGCGGCGCCCCAGGTCAGGCCGGCGCCGAAGACGACGAGCAAAATCAAATCGCCGCGCTGCACTTTGCCGCTGGCCACGGCTTCATCGAGCGCGATGCCGACCGAGGCGGCGGAGGTGTTACCAAATTTGTCGACGTTCACGAAAAGCTGTTCGGGCTTTGCGCCCAAACGATCACCCACGGCATCGATGATGCGGCGGTTCGCCTGGTGCGGGATGATCAGCTTGATTTGGGAGACGTTGAGTTCGCAGCGGCGCAAGGCTTCTTCCGCGGCGGTTTGCATGGCTTGCACGGCGTTCTTGAACGTCTCCTTGCCTTCCATGCGGAGATAATGCTGCCGCGCGTTGAGCGAATCCACGGTGGCCGGGCAGCGACTGCCGCCGCCGGGCATGAAAAGCAAATCGGCCTTGCCGCCATCCGCGCCCATAACTGCGGTGAGCAAACCATGGGTGCCTTCGCGGTTCTGCAGAATCGCCGCGCCCGCGCCGTCGCCGAACAACACGCAGGTATTGCGATCGGTCCAATCAGTGATGGAAGAAAGTTTTTCGGCGCCGATGACGAGCACGGTTTCATAAGTGCGCGACATGATGAATTGCTGGCCGATTTCCAGCGCATAAATGAATCCAGAACAGGCCGCTTCCAAATCAAACGCCGCCGCGCGCTTCGCGCCAAGCTTGTGCTGGACGAGACACGCCGTGGAGGGGAAGGGCATGTCGGGCGTGATGGTGGCAACGATAATCAGATCAATCTGCTCGGCGGTGACCCCGGCCATGGCCATGGCGCGCCTAGCTGCTTCCGTGCCGAGGTCGGAGGTGAATTCGTTCTCGGCGGCAATATGGCGTTCCTTGATGCCGGTGCGGGTGGTGATCCACTCGTCGGTGGTGTCGACCATTTTTTCGAGGTCGGCATTGGTGAGGATGCGTGCCGGCACGTAAGCGCCGACGCCGCTGATGGAGCAGGTGCGCCCTTTGAAATCGAATTTAGCTCGGGGATTTTTGAACTTCTTGGTTTGTGGGCTCATGCGTTGACGTTGACGGTCGGTGAAACGGACGTTTCATAGGCTGTCAGCCGTTCGTTGGCTCGGGCAATTTTTTCGGAAACAAGCTGGTTCACGCCATGGCTGATTTCTTCGACGGCCACGCGGATGGCGTTGGCAACGGAGCGCTCCTTGGAGGAGCCATGCGCTTTGATGACGGTGCCGTTCAGGCCCAGCAACACCGCGCCGCCGTAGACTTCCGGGTCCATGCGCTCCTTCATTTTCATCAAGCCGCCCTTGGCGAGTTTGGCGCCCAACATCCGAATGGGTGAGGCGGTCAATTCCTTTTTCAGAATGCTGCCGATGGCATAGCCGAGGCTCTCCGCGGTTTTCAATACGACGTTGCCGGTGAAGCCGTCGGTCACGACGACGTCCACGGCATCGTTGAACAGATCAAATCCTTCGACGTAACCGATGAAATTCAAATCCAACTGCCGGCACAGCTTCGCGGCTT
>DASZPR010000573.1:0-5521 GCA_035550235.1 Verrucomicrobiia bacterium
GTTGAATATAAGCGCCGACAACTTTGCCGTTCCCATCAAGGCCGATGACAACCTCGATCACGCCATATTCACCCTTTCCGGCCAAGGCCATGATTGTGCCGATCTTTTGCCCACTGGCGCCCGTAATCTCGTAATAATTAAATTCGCCTTTTTCGGAATCATCCATCTTCGCGCCTAGCTGCTTTTCAATGGCGGAGACTTTATCCGCCATGTTGACAGTGATTGTCTTGTAATCGTGCGCCTCGGGAAAAATTCGCTGCATGGTGCGCTCAGGATCACGCCAGACGCAGACGTCGGCACGAACCGGCGCGGCCAAAAGCCACAGGCCAAGCGCGACAATCAAAGCGCGGCTAAAACTGTTTGCTGAATTCAAAATAAAGTTGTGTCGTGAGTGCATTTTTCTGTTCCTTCCCAAATTCGTAATTGTCGCCCACTCGCGCATACAGCCCTTGCGCGAACTGATAGGTGAGGCCAAGGCCGACAAACTGCATGTCGCCGTCCTTATGCCACCAGGCGTATCGCGTGTTCAGTTCCCATTTCGGAGTGAGTGCGTAATCGGCGAGTATGATTCCACCACCCACGGTGCGTCCATCATCCGTACCGCCAACACCCTCAGCGCGGATCGTTAACGGTCCCCAGGATTTTGTCATATCAATCGCGGCGCGGCGTTCAGAAACAAACTCCGGGCCGTCACTAAACTCAAAATCCGCGAGGACATGCCCTATGAGCGTGGAAACACCGATTTGCCAATCATCCTGGACGTAGGCCATGCGGGCCATCAGCACTGGATTCGCGCGCGAATCAGCGAAATGAATGTCGCTCAGGCCATCGGTTACGGAAACCGCATAATCCCAATCTCCAAAATGCCCGAATATCTGCGCCCCGGTGTCGTGGCGGATGCCGAGGCTGAACTGCTCAAGACCCTGCAAAACAAGACGCTCCGTGTCGTAGGTCGCCAGCAATCCGAACGGCAAAAGAAAATGTCCGGCACGAATATTCCATTTTCCGAGCGGCCCCTTGTATTGCAAGTAAACCTGATAGGGAGTGACGCTGCTAAAATTGTCATCGGCGTCAACCTGGGCGACGCCAATCCAGCGGTCTCCTTGCTCGTCGCTCCAAACTTTGCGCAGGTTTAGAAATAAACCTTCGGCTTTGAAATCGTCTGCGGCCGGGTGATTCTCATGGGTGTATCGCGCATCCAGTCCGCCAGAAATCTGCACGCCATTTTGTGCCCACATTACAGGAGTGGCGATCAATAACAGAAATATAATGGCCGGACCTTTCATCACATTCTTAAAAAATCGGGCGTTTAGGATCGACGGCGTGCGTCCTCCGTCAGGCAAAGCCCCTTGTCCAAAAGCTCCAGGACACAAGGATCAACCATACGATAGAAGATATTGTTGCCTTTGCGCCGACTTCCGACGATGCCTCGATCACTGAGCCTTTGGAGTTGGTTTGAGACCGCCGCAGTCTTCATTCCGACAGTTTCAGCCAAGGCCGATACCGACAACTCGCCTGTGCTGACAATGGCATGAAGCAGGCGAAGCCTTGAGTCATTAGCCAACATCTTAAAGATCTCGGCAAGCTCCTCTGAAAGCTCCGTGGAAATCAAAGCTCTTTTGAGCAGCGACTGCTTAGGGGGACAGCACGAACGTGAAACGCGTTTTTTGTTCTTTTTCATGTAAAATCATCACACTATTACACTGATAAATGTAATAGTCAATTGCACCCAATCGGAGAATGACAGCCACTTTTCGGGCTACATCAGACATGGGAAGCAAACACCTGAGATTCAATTCATTTCAACGGCTTGAATATTCTTGTGTGAATTGATACGTGCCCTTCCCCCGGCGAGCGAGCACAGTCAAGGTGGAGCGCAGCGCAGCGAGCAATACCTTGACGGCGCACAGTGAGCGGTACAATCGAAGGGCAATTCACGCTGTAGTTGACAGCGACACATGGTCGCCAAGCCATTTGCCCCCATCATGAAGTTGTCTATTCTCGATCGATGGAACAATGCAGTGATCGCGCGTTTCGGAATGGAGTGCGAAGCGAAGTCTGCGGAGCTGAGACGAAGAGAAGAACACACGCGATGACTGCATCGGGGGAAGGGAGCGCAAAGTCTTTCCCTTTGGAAGCAGGTGCAGCAACGCGGAACCGTCTGCTGACAAAGAGAAAGTCTTTGCGACAGGGGGCAATATTCAAACGACCACTCCGCGTTGGCGGGAATAGTTGTGAGGTTGGCGAGGGATGTTTCGCTCTGTTTTTAGCTGTTCCAGTTCGGGCACGTCCACAGGGGATTCGTCGACACTGGCGGATGCCTGGTTCTTGGTGATGTCGAGGGCGGCTACGATTTCCTGCTGACGTTTTTCCGCAACTGCAAGCTTTTCCTCATGCTCGAAGGGTTGATTCAATTGTTTCGCCAAGTCCTCGCTTTGGCGCCGGTATTGTTTCAAATCCGACTCGCGTTCGCGCAAGCGTTCATCGAGGCTTTCGAGCGCGTGCTCCAGTGATGAAATAGTTCCCAAGGCACTGTCGCTGACGTTCGCCTGATACGCGTCTTTGCCTTGAATGATGATACTGGCCCGCTCCTCGATTTTCTGGATCGCGATGGGAAACCCGCCGACGGTGCCGATGGGTTTCGTGGTTTGGAACGGCTTCAATGCGGCGGCAAGGAAAATCAGCGCACGTCCCGCTTTGGCGCGATCCGTGAAGTTTTCTTTGTTCACGGTAATCGAGAAATTTTCCCCGCGTGTGCTGGTACGGATGCGCAAGTCTTCGCGGACATTCGCGATGGCACGCTCACAAATCTGCACGCTCTCGCCAAGCGTTTTGATGCGATATCGCATTTGATACAGGCTTTCGGCATGCTGTTTTTTCAACCGTGTGAGGCGCATCACCTCGGCATCAATACCGGCTTTCTCAATAATGAGCGGATTGCCGGAGGCGATGGCCTTCACCTCGGCATATGTGAGTGCTGCGGCATCCACATCCTCGGCCCTGCGCATCGTCGCGTCGCCGGTCATCACCTGTGCGATGAAACGGCATTTGGTTTCGAGCGTCTGCCACATATAGGCGTCGAAACTGCCCTCGGTCACGTACCGGTAAATTTTCACATATTCGTTTTCATTGCCCTGCCGGATGATGCGTCCTTCGCGCTGCTCGATGTCGGCGGGACGCCACGGCGCATCCAGGTGATGGAGTGCAATAAGCCGTTTTTGCACATTCGTTCCCTCTCCCATTTTGGCGGTGCTGCCAAAAAGCACGCGCACCTTGCCTTCGCGTACGGCCTTGAAAAGAGAGACTTTTGCCGAGTCCTCGTCGTGGTCCTGGATAAATGCGATCTCACCAGCGGGAATGCCGCGGGCAAGAAGCTTGTCCCGCATGTCAGTATAAACCGAGAACCCCTTTCCATCCGGCTGCGGCGTGGACAAATCGCAAAAGACCAGTTGCGTTCCCCTTTGTGGTATTGAATCCAGCCAGATTTGGTGAATTTTTTCGACGGCTTGGTTCGTCTTGGAATCCGGGTTGTCACGCACATGTGGAAGCATGAGACGCAAATCGAGCGCGGCTTTGCGTCCCTCGGACGTGATCTTGAGCATGTTGTCCTCGCTCGGATCGACCCTGCCGTTTTTGATCTTCTCCGTGCGCTTGACAAGCTGATTGACGAACCGCTTCAACTCGGGGCTGGCCGGTGCGCTGATTGTGATTGGTCGCCCCTGTTCCAACTTCGGGACGGGAAGTTTCAGCATCTCAGCCGTCTGGACATCGGCCACCTGCCGGAATTGCTGCATGAGTTCAGGCACGTTGACGAAGCGGGCAAACCGGCTTTGTAGGCGATAGCCGCTGCCATCCGGGCTCAATTCCATGGTTGTTACCGCTTCGCCAAACGTCCCGGCCCATGAATCGAAATGCTGCAGGCGGTTGCGCCGGAGCGTACCCATTTGCAAATAGCGCTGCATGGTGAACATCTCAGCCATCGTATTGGAGATCGGCGTGCCAGTGGCGAAAATCACCCCTCCGCCCCTGTTCTTCTCCTGAATATGCTGAACCTTCAGGAACATATCGAAAGCGCGTTCCGATGCCGTCTGCGGCAAACCGGCAACGCGGGACATTTTTGTGATGTAGAAGAGGTTTTTGAACTTGTGGGCCTCGTCGATGAAAAGACGGTCGATGCCAAGTTCCTCGAATGTGAGTGTGTTATCCTTTTTGTGGTTTGCGGAAAGTCCCTCCAGCTTTGCCTTGAGCCGTTTTTTAACACGCTCCAATTCCTTGACGAGCCGGGTCCCGCGGTCGGCGCGTTGCTCCCGGATAGCCATTTCGATCTCATAAATCTGATCCTCGATGAATCCTTTGCGAGTTTCGAACGAGACGGGAATTTTTTCAAAACTGGCGTGGGTGACAATCACCGCATCCCAATTGCCCGTCGCAATCCGGCTGAACAAGCGGGCGCGTCGTCCCGCCTCGAAATCCTCCTTCCCTGCCACGAGAATATTTGCGGTTGGATAAAGTGCGAGCAATTCCGTCGAGAATTGCCCAAGCATGTGATTGGGCACGACGAACATTGGTTTTGTCGCGAGACCAAGCCGCTTCAGCTCAATGCCAGCGGCGACCATCGTGTAGGTTTTGCCGGCCCCGACAACATGGGCAAGCAGCGTGTTATCACTCTGAACAATGCGCCAGACGCCATTTTTCTGGTGCAGACGCAATTGGATCTGCTGGCTGCTGAAAGGCAGGGTCAAATGGCTGCCGTTGAAAACGCGCAACCGCACGCTATTGAACTCGTCATTGTATTTGCGACAGAGCCGTTCCCGGCGCTCGTCGTCCTCCCAAATCCACGTTTTGAACCGCTCCTTGATTTTCTCCAACTTGTCACGTGCTGCCTCGGTCTGCTGCACGTTGATTACGCGCGCATCGGTTTTTGGGTCCGTGTCGTAAACGGTGGGCGTTTTGAGATTGAGGGCGTCCTGGATCAATTCCAGCGAGGAATAGCGGATGGTTCCCCATTCCGTGGTATTTGCCACGGTTCCCCTCGCAGCGAAGTCGCCCTTCACGAACCACGTGCCCAGTGGTGCGGCGTGTTGAACGGTGATTCCTTCGCTTCCAAGCAGTGACCTCGCGAATGTCTCTATGTCTGAAACCGGAATCCATGCCGCGCCCAAGCGGGCATCAATATCCGGGGCGTTCAAGTCGATGGGCTGAACTGCTTCCAAAGCGGTGACATTTTCGTGATACTGCGGGTTTGCAACTGCCGCAGCTCGGGCGTCCTCCAACTTTGAGCGCACGTCACCGGACAAGTATTGATCATCAGTCTCCCACTGTTCGGTCTGTGGGTTCCGATAAACCATCCCTTTCAATTCGGGTAGAAATTCCTCCTGCTGGCGATTCAGCAACGCCTCCATCGTCGCCAAGTCCACGCGGCCGGTTGCGTTGAGCGAAAGCACCAGAGCATCTTTGGGCGTTTCCGCGAAGCGGGGAGCCTGCGCCCGCTGAATGGTGCGTTCGCGGAAGATGGCGGTTT
>DASZPR010000574.1:0-4870 GCA_035550235.1 Verrucomicrobiia bacterium
CAAACCCATCCAGCGATGTCACCTTGAAATGCTCGCGCACCGTGAACAACGCCGTCTCCGGCGCGAACGTCCAGTCGTCATACGGGCTCAAAATCGGAAACGCCGCCTGCAATTTCTCCCGCACCAAAGCGTTCTCGCCCGGATAGATAATTTCCGCCGGACGCAACCGCTCCAATTCCGTGAGCAGCGCGGTTTCATCCTCCAACTCCGTTGTCATGAAATCGCCCGTGGTAAGATCCGCGAACGCCAGCCCGAAAATTTTTCCATTGGGACAAACCGCCGCCAAAAAATTATTCCGCTCCGCCGTCAGCATCCGCTCATCGAAATGCGTCCCCGGCGACAGAATCTGCGTCACCTCCCGCTTCACGAGTTGCCCCGGCCGCGCCTCCTCCACCTGGTCGCAAATCGCCACCTTCCGTCCCGCGCGCAAGAGCCGCCCGATATAGGCATTCGCCGCATGAAACGGCACCCCGCACATCGGCACCACCCCGCGCTTGGTCAGCGACACATTGAGCAGCCCCGCCGCGACTTGGGCATCCTCAAAAAACATCTCGTAGAAATCCCCGAGCCGGAAAAGCAGGATCGCGTCCTTGGGCAGTTCGCCCTTGATGCGGCGATACTGCGCCATCATCGGAGTGAGTTGCGCTTCAGCGGCCATGGGGCAAGACGTTAGCCGAAAAACTTTTCTCGTCGAACCGATTTTTCCAAGAACTTTCCCGTTCGCGTGTCGTTTATAGATATGAGGTGGAAAAGCTGGATTGAACACATGGCGATCGATCTAAAGAAATCGCGACAAAACGTGCTCCCCTCTCCGCCATGAAATGGGGGAGAGGGGCTGGGGGTGAGGTGGTGCTCGGGGAACAGGGGGGCTAAGCCTTTGCGCCTTTGGTTAAAATCTCATGGCTAAAACGTTTTACTGGGAGCATCTTCCCGCTCAAGCCGTCTAACCGAGAGACATTATGAAATTGGAGACTATTCAGTCCGTTGAAAAAGGGGAGCGCGCCCGCCCCGGGCGCGGTGAGACGCGCCCTCGCGGCTCACAGTTGCGTGCGAATTTGTCCCGTCGCCTGAATTTTTTTAGACGCTTCGTTTTCGCGCTGACCCTTGCCTTTGCCGCCCACACTCTTGCCCAATCGCCCAACGCCTCGCCATCCAATTACGAATCCAGCAAAACCACCGCTGAACAATTTTACACCGACGCCTCGTTCGCCAAAGCCCACGACGTTTACGCCAAAATAGACACCTCCGCCCTCCCCGCCAACGACGCCCGCTGGGTCGCCTTCCGCCTCGCCGATACCCAATGGCGCTCCCAGGCCTCCACGTCGCAATCCGACACCACCCAGCTTGATGCCGCCCGCACCGATCTCGAAAAACAAATCCGCGACCTCACCCGCGACGACCAGCACGATCTCATCTGGGCCGAAGTCCAGGAATCGCTCGGCGATTTTTTCTGGCGCCGCAACAATAATAATTGGGGCGAAGCCTGGCCGCACTTCCAGGCCGCGCTTGATTGGTGGGCCGGCGCACCGGACATCGAACTCGCCCGCCAGCGTTACCTCGCCATCGTTTGGCGTCTGTCCAAGCAGCCCAATGCTGAGCGCGATTATTATTACAATTACTGGGGCAACTATCTCCCGCTCGACATCCTCGACAACGCCCTGAAAATCGCCCAGACCACGAACGATAAATCCCGCGCGCATTTCCTCCTCGCCATGGTCCTTCGCAACCTGGGCGGCAGCGAACGCCAGCGCGCCCGCGTCCCCGAGGAATTCGAAGGCGCCCTCGCCGCCGGCAAAACCACCGATTGGTATGACGACGCGCTCTACAATTACGGCGAGTGGATGATGGGCCAGGGCCGCTTCGTCCCGCTCGCGACCGGCGGCTGGCAAAACGAACCGGACTACGTAAAGGCCCTCGAAATGTTCCGCCGCCTCGTCACCGAATTCAAAAAAGGTGAAACCCGTTACTGGCAGCAGGCGCAGGACCAAATCGCTAATATCACGCGCCCCGAAGTGAACGTCAGCGTCGGCAACGTCTTCCTGCCCGGCTCGCAAATCCAATATCAATTCAACTGGCGCAACGTGAAGAAAGTCGACTTCACGCTTTACGCCGTCGATCTGAACCGCGACGTCCAATTCCCCGCCACCGGCGGCCGCGAAATCGATTGGCT
The DNA here is from genome assembly GCA_035550235.1 of Verrucomicrobiia bacterium. GTDB lineage: Bacteria > Verrucomicrobiota > Verrucomicrobiia > Limisphaerales > DASXHY01 > DASXHY01. The sequence goes on from DASZPR010000574.1 coordinate 2,171, forward strand.
GCATTCCATCAAAACCGCCTCGCTCGAAAAAATCAAAACCTGGTCCCGCGACACCGGCGACAAAGGCGATTACAAACCCGGCGCTGAATCCGTGCGTTACGACGATAAACTTAAACCCGGCGCCTACCTCCTCGAAGCCCGTGGCGCCGGCCAGAACAGCCGCGAACTGATCCTCGTCACCGACGCCACCGTCGTCCTGAAAAGTTCGAGTAAACAAGCCCTCGTTTACGTCTGCAACGCCCTCGACAGTTCACCGCTCGGCGTAAGCAAAGTGCGCCTTTGGGAACGCTGGTATGAAAACAACGAATGGCATGCGCGCTCGCAAGACAAAGTTGCGGACACGAACGGCATCGCCGTTTTTGATGTTGTGCATGCTGCGAACAATAACAATGTGGAAGTGTTTGCGAGTGCCCTGCACGAGGACCGACAAGCTTACTCAGCAAACAATAGTTGGTATGGCCGTGATCAAACCGACCGCTGGCGCATCTACGCCGCCACCGACCGCCCCGCCTATCGTCCGAAAGAAACCGTCAATTGGAAATTCATCGCCCGCCGCTACGATGGCTCCGTCTACTCCACGCCCGCCGATCAAAAAATTCACTACCGCATCTATTCCCCGGACAACGCCATCGTGAAAGAAGCCGATGTCGCGCTGAACAATTTCGGCAGCGCCTTCGGCACCTTGGACCTCACCGAAACCATGCGCCTCGGTGAATACCGCGTGGTTTTCAGCGAGAAGCAGGATCAGCCAGAAATCGGCTCCGCCACTCTCTTCCGCCTCGAAGAATACAAACTTCCGGAATTCAAAGTCGAAGTCTCCACGCCCGAGGAAAATGGCCAGAAAAAAATCTTCCGCGTCGGCGACAAAGTCGAAGTGACCATCCAGGCCGATTACTATTTCGGCGGCCCCGTCTCCGCCGCGAACGTCGAAGTCATCGTCCACCAAAGCCCGTATTGGCACCTGTGGCACGAACCACATCCCTATCCGTGGTTCTATGACGATCTCGATAACGACAACAATTCACCTTACGGCGGACGCTGGCGCGGCCGTTATTACGGCGGCGATCAAATCGTCAAACAGGAAACCATCAAAACCGATTCCACCGGCAAAGCCACGCTCACCTTCGAAACTCCCGACAACGCCAACCAGGATTTCGAGTATCGCATCGAAGCCCGCGTGACCGATTCCTCGCGCCGCGAAATCACCGGCAACGGCACCGTGCGCGTCACCCGCCAGGGCTATTACGTCAACGCCGAGCCCTCGCACAATCTGTATCAGCCGAATGAAAAAGTGACCGTGAATTTCAAAGCCCTCGATGCCAATGAACAACCCGTGAAAAACACCGAGGGCACCGTCAAAGTTACCCGCGATTACTGGTACGAAATCTGGCTCGCGCCCGACGGCCACGAAGTAAAAGGCAACGACCTCAAAATTCTCCAGGCCGAACATCGCATCTGGCCGCCGCCTCCGGAACGTCCCGATCAAAAAAATTGGCGCCTCAAATTCCGCGGCTACGAGCACGACGACATCCTCACGCGCTCCGTCAAAACCGATACGAACGGCGAAGCGCACCTCGAATTCACGCCCGGCCGCGAAGGTTATTATCGCGTCAGTTGGACGAGCGACGATACCTACAAGGAAACCATCTACGCCACCTTCACCAACCACATCAACGCCGATACCACCGTCTGGGTTTGCACCAGCCGCAGTGCCGATCTCGGCTATCGCCACGACGGCGTGGAAATCATCGCCGATAAAGACACCTTCCGCGTCGGCCAGACCGCGCCCATCATGCTCGTCTCGCGCACGCCCGATCGCTACGTCCTCTTCAGCGTCGAATCCGAGGATCTTTACAATTATCAACTCGTCCACCTCGACGGCACCGTCAAACTCATCAACCTGCTCGTCGAGGAAAAGCACGTCCCCAACATTTTCCTCAACGCCAACCTCGTCGACGATCGCCAGATTTTCAGCGATACCAAACAAATCATTGTGCCGCCCACGAAAAACTTCCTCACCATGGACGTGAAGCCGGATCAATCGAAGTATCAACCGCGCGATGAAGGCTCGTTCATCGTCACCACCAAAGACAACACCGGCAAACCCGTCTCCGCCGAAGTCGCCTTCGGCCTCGTGGACGCGTCGGTCTATTACATCCAAAGTGATTACGCCGGCGACCCGCGCCAATTTTATTTCGGCACCAAGCGTCAGCATCCCATCCAAACCGCCAGCACCATGAATCAAAAGAGTTACACGAAACTGGTGCTCGGCGATAACGACCAATTGCTCGACGAACGCGATCTCGAGCGCCAAAAGCAATTCGAGCGCACCCGTGACGAGAGTTACGATTTAAGCGACAGCTTTTCTCAAGATCGCATCACCACTGGCACATTCGGCGGCATAGGCGTTCGGGGCGTCAGTGCTGTGGGAGGCGCCGGTGGTGGTGCCGTCAACGAGAGATTCTATAACCGTTTATCGATGGTAAATAGTGCGGCGATGCCGATGACGGCCGCGCCGACAACGGCGCCCGCTGCCATGGAGATGATGGATACACCCGCAGGCATGCCCGCCCTGAAAAAAGCCGGCGCACTGTCGTTTGGCGTGGACAAAGATGGCTCCATGGCCGGCGAACCCGCCGTCGTCGTGCGCAATGATTTCCGCTCCACCATTCTCTGGCAGCCGGACATCGTCACCGACAA
>DASZPR010000575.1:0-8513 GCA_035550235.1 Verrucomicrobiia bacterium
CACCGCTTCGTCAGCACTCTTCACCGGCTTGTGATTGATTTCCTGGATGACCACGCCGGGTTTCAATCCCGCTTCGGCCGCCGGCGAGCCGGGGTCCACCTGGGTGACCACCGCGCCTTTGACGTCTTTCGGGACGTTGTATTGCTCATGGGCCTGGCGATCGAGATCGGCTACCTCCACCCCATTGAGTGTTCCTGTGTCACTGGTGTTCGAAGAATCGGCTTCCGCCAATTTATCGGTGCCCGGCAGTTGCTTCACCGTGACATCCAGCGATTTCTTGTTTCCGTCACGCAGAATCTCCACCGGGACGGTCGAACCAGGCTTGGTCGAAGCCACTTCGAGCTGCAAGCGCCGGCTGTCCAGCACCGGATGATTGTTGAACTCCGTCACCACGTCGCCATTCTTCAAACCTGCTTTATCCGCGGGACCGTCGGGAACCACGTCGCCAATCAGCGCGCCTTTGTCGTTCTTGAGGTTGAATTCCTGCGCGAGTTCCGGGGTGATATTTTGGATCATCACACCGAGATAACCGCGAGTCACTTTCCCGTATTGCACGAGGCTCTCCATGACGCTGCGCGCGAGGTTCGACGGAATCGCAAACCCAACACCCTGGCTGCCGCCGGAGCGGCTCAGGATCGCCGTGTTGATTCCAATGAGACGACCGTTGATATCGACAAGCGCGCCGCCGGAATTGCCCGGATTGATGGCGGCATCGGTCTGGATGAAGTCTTCATAGTCTTCAATTCCCATGTTGCCGCGATTTTTCGCGCTCACGATTCCCGAAGTAACGGTCTGGCCCACACCGAATGGATTTCCGATCGCCAACACGACATCGCCCACTTCAATCTTCTCGCTGTCCGCCAACTGAATGGTCGGCAGGTCGGTGGCGTCAACTTTCACGACGGCGATATCCGATTTCGGATCACGGCCAACGACTTTCGCGGTGAATTCACGGCCGTCCTGGAGGGTAACTTCGACTTCCTTCGCGCCATCCACCACGTGATTGTTGGTCATGATATAGCCGTCCTTCGTCACGATGACGCCGGAGCCGAGGCCGTGTTCGATTTGCGGGGCCATTTGTCCCTGCGGCATCGATCCTCCGAACTGATCACCGAAGAAATGGCGCCAGAATGGATCATTGAAACCCGGCATATTCTGTATGGAGGTATTTTCAATTTTTGTGGTGGTCACAATCTTTACCACCGCCGGCGTTACTTTTTTGATGACACTTGCATAGCTGCCGTGCGGCAGCGTATCGCGTGATACGGCAGTCTCATCCATCGGAATATTTACCGACGGATGATCGGTTTTGTCCTTCGCATGCATGTCGAAGGCCACGGCGGAACCCGCCAGGATGAGACCGGCGGCTAAAAGGAAACCCCCGGCCCGAGTATTTAATCGAAACATTCTTTTCATAATTTTTCTAAAACTTTGTTCAGTCTCTAAAGTCTTAGAGCAAGCGTTCAATGACGGGAGGCTTTCGGGATAATTACAAAAATGTAAGATTTTGAAGCTCCCAGGAAAGACATTCGAGCGTCCAGAGAAGATCCAAACTTCAAACTCCAAAAATCTGTGCCGAAGCAACCGCTGTGTCTGATTGGAGCTTGGTTATTGGATCTTCTCTGGACGCTTGGCGCTTCGAATCTGGAGCTTAAAGGGCCCGCGAGTTACTCGGGAAAACGAAAGCCCTGTTAATTATGCTGCGCCGCGAGCTGCTCTTTGGCTGTTTCAAGCGCAGCCCACAGGCCGGAACGCGTGACCAGGCCGATGGGCCGGTCCGGTTGCTCATGGGTGACCACGGGAAGATTGCCCACATCTCTCGCAGCAAATCGTTTAAGAATGGTAAACAGATCCTCGTCCGGATAAGCGGCGTTGACCTCGCCGGACATGACTTCCTTCACCGCCACACTTTGCCGCTGCGCCTCGGCGATGCGATGAATCGCCAGCAGCGTGATGCGTCCCGCCAATTTGTGCTGGTCCACCACCGGCAAACTCGCCAGGCCATAATCACCCATCAGGTTCATCGCCTCGCCCACCGGCGCGGACGCATTGATATAAACCGGCAAATGAATCATAACTTCAGCCGTTTTCACGCGACGCAAAACGATCGGCTCAAATTCATCCGCGTGAAACGGCGAATCCAAACGGCTGTGGACTTGCGCAGGGAAAATGGTGCGTTTGCCGGACAGAATAAATGCCGTCACGACCGCAAACATCGCGGGCCCAAGCAACCCGTAGCCGCCGGTCATTTCCGAAATCATGATGATGGTTGAAATCGGCGCTTTGGCGGCGGCGGCGAAAAACGCGATCATCCCGACGATGGCGTAAGTGCCCGGATGCGGCACGGCGGAGGGGAAAAAATGCGCCGCCGCATAACCAAACGCGCCCCCGAACATTCCGCCCGTGACCACGCACGGACCGAAAATACCGCCCGAATTACCCGACCCCAGCGTAAACGAAGCGCCCACAATCTCAGCAACTGACGCAACCAACAACATGACGGGTGGAATCATGGTGACTTTTTCGGAAATGGCGAACTGCGCCCAACCGTAGCCCGTGCCGATCACATAGGGAACCGCCAGCCCCACCAGCCCCGTGCACAACCCGCCCACCGCGGTCGCCGCGTAAAGTGGCATCCGCTTAAAAAATTCCTGGATGCGGAAAAAGACCGCGAACAAAAGCCGCGCGAGCAAGGCGCACCCGACCCCCAACAGCGCGAAAAGAATCAGCGAAAATGGATGATCAAATTGCGTCATCTGCGGTGGCGGACTGAACACCGGCTGAAACCCCGTGGCCGCGCCCACAATGGTATAGCCAATCACCGAGGCAATCAGCCCCGGCACCAACGCTTCCACTTCGAAATCCTCTTTGTAAAAAATTTCCGCCGCAATAATTGCCCCCGCCAGCGGCGCTTTGAAAATCGCCGCAATGCCCGCGCCCAATCCCGCCGCCAATGCGATATTTCGTTCCCGCGCCGTCAATTTGAGTAGATCGGCAATGCACGCGCCCGTTGCCGCGCCGATTTGCGCAATGGGACCTTCGCGCCCCGAAGTCAATCCACCCCCAATCGTGAGGCCCGACGTAATCAATTTAAAAATCGAAATGTGAAATTTTACTTTTTCATTTTTGTGAAACGCCCGGATGGCCGCGTTCGTGCCGATGCCCGCCGTGGTGGGAGCAAATTTCCAGGTCAGAAGTCCGCCGACCAATCCCACCACCGTGGTGACCACCGGCAGCGCCCAGGCGTGGGCCATGTGAAAAGTATAATCGTCAGTGCCGCCTTCACCGCCCGGAAGCGGCGGCGTGTAGCCGACAAGTTTTCCCAGCACAAAATGATTCACGATCCCGATAAACCACGTGAGCACCAGCGCGCCGAGCCCGGCGCCGATGCCAATTAGAATGCCGATGAAACCCCATTTGCGAAGAAAGGTCGCTCCCTCGTTCAATTCCGGCATCTCCGGGAGGGCGCGTTGTTGCAGCATTCTTTTCCACATAGTTAAATTCGAAACCTAAGACGGTTGTGCCTGATTTCCGATGATAGGCGAAAACCGGCCCAAAAAGAAAAATAAATTTTATTTATTCTCAAAAGCATTCTTGCCGATTCAACCGAAAGGGATTGTCGGCGGGTGAGGTAAGCCAATAAATTGAAGCGATGCAAATTCACCTGCTCGGCACCGCGGCCGGCGGCGGAGTGCCGCAATGGAATTGCGCGTGCGCCGTCTGCCGCGAAGCGCGCGTTGCGAATGGCCGGGTGCGCCCGCGCACGCAATCCTCGGTTGCGATCAGCGCCGACGGCCGAAGCTGGTTTCTCTTGAACGCCTCACCCGACATTCGCGCACAGATAGAAAATTTTCATCCCCTGCAACCCGCCGCTGAAACCAAACGCAACTCGCCGATTGAAGACATTCTCCTCACGAATGCCGATCTGGACCACACGCTTGGGCTCATGCTTTTGCGCGAAGGCGAAAAACTCCGCGTTCACGCGACTCAAAATATCCGGCGCGCTTTGACGGAAGGAATCTCCTTTCAACCCGCGCTCGAATCCTTCTGTGGGACGGAGTGGATGGAGCCGCCGCCAACGCCCGCTCCGCTCCTGCGGCGCGACGGTTCGCCCAGTGGACTGATGTATCAAGCGATTCCGCTGCCCGGCAAACCGCCGCGTTTCATGAAAACGAAATCGATGGAAGGAAATGTTGTCGGCTACCAAATCACCGCCCTGAAAACCGGCGGCAGACTTTTATTTTTGCCCGACGTAGCCGGGTTGACCGAAACGATTTTGCGCTGGCTGCCGCAATGTGACGCGCTGCTCTTCGACGGCACGTTTTGGTCCGAAACCGAAATGCGCGATCAAGGTCTCGGCGCACTTTTCGCCGCCGACATGGGTCACGTGCCCATTTCCGGAACCACTGGCAGTTTAAAGGTGCTTGCCGAACTGACGGTTCGGCACAAGATTTACACCCATATCAACAACACCAATCCTATTTTGATTGAAAACTCGCCCCAAGCCGACGCCGTGAAAGCGGCCGGCTGCGAGGTCGGTCGCGATGGAATGAGCCTGGAGATTTAAATGGAAACCAAGATTTGGGACGATAAGACATTCACTGAACGCCTGCGGGAAGTCGGCACAAAATCCTACCACCACAAACATCCGTTTCATGTCCTCATGAACGAAGGCAAGCTCGAGCCGGATGCTATTCGCGGCTGGGTGGCCAACCGATTTTATTACCAGCGCAATATTCCCATCAAGGACGCGGCGATTATTTCCAACATCCCCATTCGCGAAGTCCGCCGGATGTGGCTGCATCGCATCACCGACCACGACGGCACCCGCGGCGATGAAGGCGGCATCGAGGCGTGGTTGAAGCTCGCGGAGGCGTGCGGCATGTCGCGCGAGGAGATTCTCGACGAACGCCATGTCCTGCCCGGCGTCCGTTTTTCGGTGGACGCCTACGTCAATTTTGCGCGGACAAAACCGTGGCCGGTCGCCGTCTCCTCATCGCTCACGGAATTATTCGCACCCGATTTAATGGCAAATCGCCTCGCCGCGTTCGAGAAATATTACACCTGGGTCAAACCGTGGGGCTTTGATTATTTCAAACGCCGCGTCACGCAGGCGCGCACGGATTCCGAGGAAGGGCTGCGACTCACGCTGGAATATTGCAACACGCGTGCGTTGCAGGACGAAGCCGTCCGCGCCCTCTCGTTCAAGTGCGACGTGCTTTGGACGTTGCTGGATTCGATTGCCGCCGCCTATCCGGCGCGGTAATGTGGGAGCATCGATGCAACTGCCGTCCGCCGATATGCGCCCGAAGCTCTCCGCGCGCGCGCGCCTGCAAACGGACAAAGTCACCGGCAAACCGGTCCTTTTGTATCCGGAAGGCGTGTTGATGCTGAACCCGACCGGGCACGCCATCGCGTCCCTCTGCACGGGCGAAATGACGTTTCAGGAAATCGTGGTGAAGCTGGCGGAACGATACAAAATTTCCGCCGAACAAATTTCGCCGCAAGTCGCAGATTATTTAAATCGTCTGCGCGAGAAAAACTTGCTGGAGACTCAACCGTGAATCGCGCCACGCCCAGACCGTTTAGCTTGCTGGCTGAGATTACGCATCGCTGCCCGTTGCATTGCCCCTATTGCTCGAACCCGCTCCAACTGGCAGCTCACACCAACGAATTAAGCACGGACGACTGGAAACGCGTCCTGCGCGAAGCGTCCGAACTGGGCGTGCTGCACGTCGGCTTTTCCGGCGGCGAACCGCTTCAACGCGCGGACCTTGTTCGATTAGTCGCCGCCGCGCGCGAGACGGGACTTTATACGAATCTCATCACCAGTTCGCTCGGGTTGACCCGCCCGCGATTGGATGATTTGAAACGCGCTGGCCTGGACAGCATCCAAATCAGTTTTCAGTCCGACGAGGAATCGCTCGCCGATCGCATCGCCGGAACTTCCGCGCACGCAAAAAAATTACTGGCCGCGCAAATGGTCCGCGATGCCGGCATGCCTTTGACGATCAATACCGTTTTGCATCGCGCCAATATCGAGCGCCTGGAACAAATCATCGGGCTCGCCGAACGTTTGGGCGCGGAGCGACTGGAATTGGCCAACACGCAATATTACGGTTGGGCTTTTAAAAACCGCGCCCTGCTGCTGCCGACGCGCTCACAAATTGAAACCGCCGTGCCGATTGCCGGCGCCGCCAAAAAACGTTTGCTCGGCAAAATGGAAGTTTTGTTTGTCGTGCCGGATTACTATAGCGACCGGCCGAAACCCTGCATGAACGGCTGGGGGCAAAAACATCTCACGGTGAATCCCGCCGGCGAAGTGCTCCCCTGCCCGACCGCGCACGAGATCAAATCGTTACGCTTTGATAACGTCCGAGAAAAATCGCTGGCTTGGATTTGGCGCGAATCGGAATCGTTCAATCGCTTTCGCGGGACCGAGTGGCTGCCTGAGCCGTGTCATGATTGCGAATTCCGCGAAGTGGACTTTGGCGGCTGCCGCTGCCAGGCCGCTTTGATCACGGACGACGCAGCGGTTACTGATCCGGCCTGCCAATTTTCACCTCACCGAACGACGCTGACAGAATTTGTCGACGCCTGTCAAAATGGGAAAACTTCAGTGGTTGCGAGCGAATTATTGTTTCGCCACAACGCCGGGACTTAGAACCTTTGGCACCGCCGCGCCCCGGCTCAGAATGCCGGCACCGCACCGGCGCCTTGTCCGTTAATGTTCCCCGTGAGGATGGTTGCCACGTCGCGCACGGGACCGCCGCCGGTCCCGTTAAATTGATAAGCCGCCCTAAGGATCCGGGTTTTCAGATTTTCCGTAATCTTCAGAGTAAGCAGGCCTTTGAAGGCGAATTTTGTGTGCGTGCCATCGGCGGTGCTATTCAGCGCGTCGTCGTAATTCATGGAGACGCTGGCCATGATTGTTTGGCTGAGATTGCCCGAGACCTCCGTGCCGGAAGCTTTTTCCCGGGTGACGATTGTTTCCGTTTCGGGAGCAAACTCCTCGTCGATTTGAAACGAAACGACCGAGCTCGGTGTAAACAATACGTTCGTGCCGGTGCCATCCAATATCACGATCCCCTGGAGGTTCATGCCAATTCCCGAGCCCGCCGGGAAGTTTGTGTTGAACGAATTGGCTAGCAGCGTGAGGAGTTCGGCATTCCCAAAAGTCGTCCGGGCAATTGTGGACTTATACATCTGCGTGATGTTCGTGCTGTTTTTGGATTGATTGGTTTTCCCTCCAACTTGCTGAAACGGCATAGCGCGGACAATCGCCTCCAGGTTCACAATGGCGGGAACGCCGGGATTAAGCACGGACGCAGAACGCGCCACACCCAGGCTTAGAGCGGTCAGCGCCATGGCGATCAGAAGTTTTTTCATGAAAATGGGATTTTGTTGGCTTCGTGGTATTTAAAGCGTCGCAGGTACGACACGCAAAGAAAATCGTGACCGTCCTCGTTTCACCTCAGAAGTCCACCCAACCCCCGGCTGGGGCTGAATCCCCATTATTTCCCCAGGTAAAATGCGGTTAACTATTTGGGAATGTCATGAACTACGAGGCTGTGGAAGAAACCATCAGGGCTGGGTATCGCGAGGTTTCATCGCAATATCGAAACGACGACGAGATCGAAGTCACAACGCCAAATCACCATCGGATTTGTGCGACCCTTCAACGCATTTGCGTTTCCTTTCCGCACCCGGTCAAGGCGCTGGATGTCGGGTGCGGCACCGGCCGCTATTTTCACTGCCTGACCAACGTGGACGAACTGACGGGCATTGATATCTCGGACGAAATGTTGCAGGCCGCCGAAACGAATCCAGTCCGAAAGGAAATAATCTCCGTAAAAAAAATCGAATTGATGCGCGGAAATGCTTATCTGCGCTCGTTTGCCCCAGAATCCTTCGACTTTATTTACTCGCTGGGAATGTTTGGAAACGGCTGTCCCGTTACCCCCGAAATCTGCGATCGCTTCCATGACTGGTTAACGCCCGGGGGAAAACTTTATTTCAACACCGTGGATTTCGATGGACTGCCGCTCTGGTACAAGGCGCGGCGCCAGGCGCGCGAGTTGGTGTATCCGATGTTGACGCGCCGGTTGAAACACGTCCTCGACGAACGCGAAGCGCGCCAGCCGGCCTTCTGCATGAACCAGGGACAGCTTGAAGAGGTAATGCGCCAAACCAAATTCAAAACGTTCCAGGTCACTTCGCACGTGTGCCAATCGCCTCTATGGACCGGCCGTCACTTGGAGTGCATTGCCAGCAAAGAGGGATTTTAAATCGGCGCGCCGGACAGCCCGCAAACCTGGGAGCACCGGCGAGTTTTTTGGATTGGTTCGGCTATCCCCCAGCACTCCGAGGGAACCCAAACTCATGACGCGGGAATTGGCGATGGCCGATAACCACTCTTCAAGAGCGCATCATGTAATTCCGGAATGTGCGTCTTGGTGGTATCGAACGTCACGGTAGCCAAGGCCGCCGGACGATCCACGCTCACCTCAGTC
>DASZPR010000576.1:0-5891 GCA_035550235.1 Verrucomicrobiia bacterium
ATAACGTATGAGTCGCCTTTAGTCCGACCAAGAGATGTATGTGGTCGGCAACCCCGCCGACGCATTCGGGAACAGCGTCTGCCGAGCGGATCAATCCTCCCAGATATGCATGCAGTCGAGAGCGCCAATCATCGTCAATCCAGGGGCGGCGATCTTTCGCGCTGAAGACGATGTGGTAGTGGAGGCTTAGGTGAGTTGTGGGCATAAATAGATTAACGGCGTTTTCCTTCGTCCCTCCGGGACGTGGATCATATCACCGTTAACCAGCCACTTTGTGGCTGGCTAATATCCTGCGGCCTCTCCGAGGCCAAAACGCCTAAATTGCACCGCGGCCACCTTCGCAAATTGAAAAACTCACTCCAACAGTTTCCGCCACCGTTCCAATTGCCGCGCTACTTCCTTCGTGCCGGGGGCGCCGATTAAATTCCGGCGCTCCATGGCGCGTTTCAAATTGAAGATACTCATCGCATCGCGGCCAAATCGTTTGTTCACGGATTGCAATTGCGCCACGCTTAATTCGTTCAACGCCTTGCCCGACTGCTCCGCCAACGCCACGACGGCGCCGACGACGTGATGCGCTTCGCGGAAGGGCATTCCTTTCCGCACGAGATAATCGGCCAAATCGGTTGCGAGCAAGGCGGGGTCGCTGGCGGCGGCCTGACAGACGGCGCGATTGATCTTCATATTTTTCAACATCGCAGCGTTCAGGCGCAGCGAGGCGCGGACGGTGTCAACGGTGTCGAACAACCGTTCCTTGTCTTCCTGCAAATCGCGGTTGTAGGTCATGGGCAGACCTTTCAAAAGGGTCAATAGCGCGACCAAGTTGCCAATCACTCGCGCGCTTTTGCCACGCGTCAGTTCCGCGATGTCCGGATTTTTCTTTTGCGGCATCAAAGATGAGCCGGTGGTGTAGGCATCCGCGATTTTGATGAAATTAAATTCCGAGCTCGCCCAGAGAATCACATCCTCCGAGAGCCGTGAAAGGTGCACGGCAATCAGCGCCGCGATGGAACAGAATTCCACCGCGAAATCGCGATCGCTCACGGCGTCCATGGAATTTTGCGAGACTTTCGCGCGGCCGGTACCATCCACGAAACCCAGGAGTTTGGCGACCATCTCGCGTTTCAACGGCAAAGTCGTGCCGGCAATCGCGCCGCTGCCGAGCGGGCACACGTTCACTCGCAGGAAACAATCTTCGAGCCGCGCGTAATCGCGATCCAACATTTCCACGTAAGCGAGCAAATGATGCGCAAAATACACCGGCTGCGCGCGCTGCAAATGGGTGTAGCCAGGGATGATGACGTCCGCGTTTTTGGCGCCTAAATCCACGAGCGCCTGTTGCAGGCCGCGCACTTCGTTCATCAATTCCACCAACTCATCGCGCAGCCACATGCGGACGTCGAGTGCTACCTGGTCATTGCGTGAGCGGGCAGTGTGCAGCTTTGCGCCCGCCGGGACGCGGCGCGTCAATTCGGCCTCGATGTTCATGTGAACATCCTCCAACTCCGCGCGCCAATGGAACCGGCCCAACTGAATTTCGCGCGCGATGCCATCGAAGCCTTTCAGGATGGCCTTCAATTCCGCGGTGGTGAGCACGCCGATTTTTTGGAGCATGGTGGCGTGAACCATCGAGCCGAGGATGTCGTGTTTCCAAAGCCGCCAATCGAAGGAGATGGATTCCGTGAACTTTGCCACATCCGCCGAGGGCCCACTGGCAAAACGCCCGCTGCGGGAAACTGGAGAAGATTTTTTCATGCCGAATTGGAAATTTGCGCTGGAAACCGTGAAAAGTCACTCTCAAACGCGACCCGTTTTGACGGTAGGAGACGAGGTGACGAGTCTCCATGTTTTGTTCCGCAGGAACATCTGACAATAGCCCGGCGATTTATCGCCGGGACTAGGCAGCACGATAGCAAGTCCCGAAGGGACGGCTGACGCCCGGAAGAAATTTCGGCCGTTCCTTCGGAACTCGAACCATCCTCCATTCCACCCGGCGATAAATCGCCGGGCTATTTTCAGACATCCCTTCGGGATGATCGGAAACGATGCACTTAACAAACAAAACCCGAAACCTGTCGTATCCGAAAATTCAGTTCAAGAACCACTGCTCATTCACTCCCTCAGAATGTATTGAAAATTAGAGACTCGTTACCTCGTCTCCTACGAAAACCAATTCATCGATGGCCGTGCCAGAAAACGAGGAGGATGCCCAGCAGCGCGAGAAACAAAATGGCGACGAAGAAAATGAATCGATTGCGCGCGACGCGTTTTTCGTAACGCAACGGGCGCAGTCCCTGCACGCCGCCGGCGGCAAGGTAATGCACCAGTTTCGGGTTGTTGGTGGATGGCCCACGGAAATGATTGCGGATGCGCCGGAGCAACGCGGGCAAATCATATTTGCGCACGCCCAATTCGTTGTAATGGTCCGGCGTCGCCACTTCGCCACGCGCTTTCAATCGGTCCTGATCAACTTCTTCGAAGATGGGTTCCTGCGCTTTGGGTGGTTCAATTTTCTCAGCTTCGTTCCGCCTGGCCGCAGCCGTTGAGATTCGTGTGTCAACATCCTCCGGCCGTTGAATCGTTTCCCCGTGCGGGATGGCGGTGGAACGGAGTTTGGCGGGCGGCGGGGAGGGCTGCCGTTGCGTGCTGAGCTGTTGGATTTGGGATTCGAGCGCGGCAATCTCCTCATTCAGTGCGCGTGCGCGATCTGAAATCGGATCTGGCTTTTTTTTGAACCATGCCATGAAAGACTGCTTAACGGTGCGACGCCCCCAGCAAAATCGCGATGAACACTCCCAGTGCGGCGAGTGCGACCAGCACCAGCGGCCACGTCAGCGCGAGCCCGAGTTTGCACAATTCGCCAAAACTGCGGTTGCCAAGGGGGAGCGCTTCCTCTGCCGATGCCTCGCCCGGCGCGGCGGCAGTGGTGGTTTTTTCGCCGGTCAAAACTGGAAATTTCAACCGCGCGGTGTTCCATTCCATCCGGCCGTTTTCAATGGACGTCAACGCGCGGGTCAGTTCCACGTTGAAATTGTCCTTGGTCCAGGTTTCTTCACGCACGGCTTCAATCTTGGTCAGCGCATCGCGGAATTCGGCGATGGTTTTGGCCATTTGCTCGGCGTCGCGGCGCGCGGTGAATTCGGCCTCTTCGAGCAAACCAAGGCCGCGGGTGAGATTGTGAATCATCTCCTGGCGGCCGGTTTGAAATTCCATCTGGCGCCGCCGGGTTTCTTCGAGCGCGGAGCGTTCGCGCTCGAGTTCCTCCTGGGCGCGCTTGAGTTCGATGAGTTTTTGCTGGGTGTCGGAAACTCGGGTCTCGACTTCCTCACGCGTGGGCGCCCGCATGGGCTGGCCGGAAGCCGAGCCTGCGGCGGACTGCGTTTTGCGCGCCTGAAAATCGTCATCCACGAAATCTGCCGGATCAAAGTCGGACATGAAGCGAGTTTAGAACCCAACTCTTAAATAGGCAAGGGGTGCGTTGCAGGCAAAAATGACAAATAACGATGACGAATGGCGTGCGAGCCATTTAAACGCTAAATACGGTAAAATTCCGCGCTCGGCCGTCACTTGGCCATCTGCGGATTTTCCATGAAGGCGTAGCAAAGCATGTGGCAGATGGCCATTTGGGCGTCTTCCACGCGGCCATAGTGCGTGTCGTTTATCACGATTGATTGATTGGCGATGTCGGCCATGCGTCCGCGTTTGGCGCCGACGAGAGCGACGGTTTTCAGGCCGTGATCCTTCGCCCACTGGAGCGCTTTCACGCAATTCGGCGAGTTGCCGCTGACGCTGATGCCGAGGGCGATGTCGCCGGGCTGGCCGTAATTCTGCAATTGCCCGACAAAGACTTCCTCGTAGGAATAATCGTTGGCGAGCGCGGTCATCCAGCTCACGTTGTCGTTGAGCGCGAGCACGCGGAAGCGTTTGCCGACTTTATCCGAGGCGCCTTTGCCGAGGTCGGTCGCGAAATGCGAGGAATTCATCGCGCTGCCGCCGTTGCCGAAAACGAAAATGTGGCGTCCCTCCTGGAGCGCGCCGCGCAGGAGCTGGATCAATTGGCTCGTGCCCTCGACGGGAATGGAATCGAGCGCGGCTTTTTGCGCCTTGAGATAATCACTTATCCACTGGTTCATAATAGGGAAGGAAGAATGCAGAAGGATGAATGCAGAAGCAAGTGAGACGAATGAATCTTTTCTTCATTCTGCCTTCTCACTTCTTCCTTTCAGCTAGAAGTAGTCCGGCTCGTTACCGGTTTTCCATTTGATGTTGCAGCCGATGCTGGGTTTTTGGCCGGACGGAACGGGTTTTCCGGCGACCACGGCGTCGAGAGCCGCGCGCAGGTCTTTGCCCGTGACTGGCAAGCCACTGTTAGGGCGGCTGTCGTCGAATTGGCCGCGATAGACGAGGCGATGGTCCCGGTCGAAAAGATAAAAATCCGGGGTGCAGGCGGCGCGATAATTTTTCGCCACGGCCTGGGTGGCATCGTAGAGGTAGGGGAAATTGTAGCCGGCGGATTTGGCTTCCTCTTTCATTTTATCCGGGCCGTCCTGCGGATAATTCTCCACGTCGTTCGAGCTGATGGCGACGATGGCCGCGCCGCGCGAAAGGTAATCGTGGCCCAATTGCGCGAGACTGGCGCGAATGTGTTTCACGTACGGGCAATGATTGCAAATGAACATCACGAGCAGCGGCTTGCCTTTGAAATCGGCGAGCGAAACGGTTTTTCCGCTGACATCCGGCAATTGAAAATCGGGCGCTGCCGTGCCGAGAGGCAGCATTGTGGAATTGACTGCGACCATAAGGGTAATTTGGAACGCGTTTTGGCTCTTGTCGAGCCTCATTA
This sequence comes from Verrucomicrobiia bacterium, assembly GCA_035550235.1. GTDB lineage: Bacteria > Verrucomicrobiota > Verrucomicrobiia > Limisphaerales > DASXHY01 > DASXHY01. The sequence goes on from DASZPR010000576.1 coordinate 4,844, forward strand.
GAGTTTGAGAGTTTAAGGGTTGAAGAAAGAAGCGGAAGAATTCCTGCGCGTTTTCTCCCGATCACTGAATTCCGCACGTCACCCCAACTCTTAAACGCTTAAACTCCCAAACCCTTAAACTTACTTTTGCGCGGCGCCGAAGACTTTTTGGAGCAGGTCGGTGGTTCGTGCGGCGGGATTTGCGCGGATTTTCGCCTCTTCGTCGGCGATCATTTTGAAAAGGCCGTCCAGTGCCTTGTTCGTGACGTAACTGTCCACGTCCATTGCGTCGGTTCCCATCAATCCACTCACGGATTTCATGAAGGAATTGTTGGAGCCGGCGGCGGCGGCGGTCATTTTCTTGTAAGCGGATGTTACCCCGGCTGAGGCGGTGGCTTGTTGCACGATGGGATGAAAACGGGCGAAAAGGTTCGTGGAAGTCGTGCGGCGAAAGTATTCCGTCGCGGCGTCGTTGGGTCCGGCCAAGATTGCCTTCGCATCGTCGATGGACATTTGGCGGATGGCATCGGCGAACACGGCCGTGGCCTGCGGGACGGCTTGTTCGGCGGCGTGATTCATGGCCACCACAAAATTATCGGCGAGCTTATCCTGCTTGAGCGAGCGCAACGTTTTTTCCACCACGGACAACCGGGCGGGCATCTCGATTTTCACCTCCAGGTTGGTCAAAAAACCGTCTGTATGTCCGAGTTGGCTCACGGCGTATTGCACGCTGTTGCTCAATGCCTGCTTAAGGCCACCGACGAGTTGATCCTGCGACAATCCGTTTAGTGCCGCCGAACTCGCGCTCGAATTGGTGCCGGAAATTATTGAGTTCGTGGCGACATAATTTGTGACCACCCCTTCGAGCTTGTCGAAAATTCCAGCCCGGCTGGAAAAAGCAGACAATACCACGGCGAGCAACAAGGCGAGATGACAGCAAAGGCGTTTCATAATCATTAGGATTTGCTTGCAGCACTGTGCGCCCGCATTTTTCAACTGTCAACCCGGTGAAAAACCGATACCGTAAAATCATGACGTTCGACCAAGCTAAAATGCGTCACGCCAAGCT
>DASZPR010000577.1:0-1657 GCA_035550235.1 Verrucomicrobiia bacterium
CTTCATCTGCCTTGCTCATAGCATTTGAAGAGGGTTGACGGCAGTTTCACAGCGAAGATCAGCATATATATCCCCGGCCGTGGGGATAGGACGAGTTTGATTCGGTGAAGCGTTGAGTCAGACCGCCTTTGTAATGGCAGAATCTCATTCCCTGTTTGGTTTAGTGTGAATCCAGCCTAAATAGGAAATGGAAATGAGCAAGCAGGAAAAATTGGGGGGGGGGGCGCGGATTTTTCGAAGGAAATCAAAGAAAAAGAAAAGGCGGCTCCACTCAGAGCCGCCCGAACCTAACTAACCACCATTACAAGGAACCGATTCACCCTAATCCGAGTGGTAAAACTCGCCTATGGGGTGTTTACCCCAAGTTTTCGGGTTAGAGTTTTTCTGGCGACTGAAGGAGAGCAGCCACACGGGCAAGCAATCGGCCGGCGGCTCCGCCGTCGAGCACGCGATGATCGAAACTCAAGGTTAGGTTCGCTTCCATGCGCGGCACGAATTTTTCCTGCGCGACATCCCAATGCGGCGTGCGGTGCGCGGCGCCCATTCCTAAAACGAGGGTTTGTTCCGGCAACGGAATCGGCGTAGCCCACGTGAGGCCGAACGTGCCGAAGTTGGTTACGGTGGCGATGGAGCCACCAGTGGCTTCCACGGGCAACTTGCGCTGGCGGGCCAATTCAACGAGTTCGTCGTAACGCGGCACCAGATCTTTCAACGGCGCTTTCTCCGCGCCGCGAATGACGGGAACGAGCACTCCGTCTTCCGCTTCCACAGCGAATCCAATGTCGATGGCCGGCGGGTGAACGATTTTATTTCCGATTAACCGACCAGCGGGCGCGCTGTTTTCCGCAAGCGCCACGGCGAGCGCCCGCAAACCGTAGAGCGCGGGGCCGGGTTTGGGTCTCGAGATTTTGCGATGCGCGAGCATCGGGTCGAAACAAATCGGCAAGGCGACGGTGGCAAGCGGACGCGTCCAACTGCGGCGCATCGCGTCCGCGACCGCGACGCGCATGGTGGAAGCCTGGCTCAGGACGCTCTTCTCCAGCTTATCGATGAATTTCTCGAAGTCCTGAATGGTGACGCGGCCGGCGGCTCCGCTGCCGGCGATGCCCGCGAGGTCAGCGGCGTGCAATCCGAGTTCCGCGATGCGTGCTTTCATGCGCGGCGACATGTAACTGGCGCCGGCGACATTGGCGGGCACCGGCAGACCGCGAATGGTGGGCTGAACTTTTTTACCTTCGCCATTGCCTTCCGTGCGTTCGGTGGCGGCGGATTTTTCCGTCTCCTTGCCGTTCGATTCAGGCGCGGGAATATCCAGCCCCTGCCGTGCGGCATCTTCCGCGCTCGCTTCGAGATAACCAAGGGTGGCGCCGACAGGATAACTTTCGTTCAGCTTGGCGATGAATTTGTCGATTTTACCCGCGCAGGGTGCGACCAGGTTCAACGTGGCTTTGCTGGTTTCGACTTCGACAATGTCCTGATCCGCTTCGATGGATTCGCCGGACTTGACGAGAAAGGAAACGACGGTGGCCTCGGCGATGGACTCGCCCAACTGCGGCATGATGATAGGGATAACGGGCATGGTTATGGTGAAAGTTTTGTACGAATGAATTGCTCGATGGAATTCAAAAGAGGCGACTTTCCGCGGAAAAGGCGAGTT
>DASZPR010000578.1:0-1718 GCA_035550235.1 Verrucomicrobiia bacterium
GCCTTGCTCGCCGAGTAGGGCGAGTTCGGCGCATAAGGTGTGGTCTCGGTAAAAAATCCGGTCGCGCCCAGCGAGCCGTAAACTTCATCCGTCGACACGTGATGAAATTTCACCTCGGGATTCTGCGCTTTGAATTTCGCATCGCCCCACAACGCCCGGCAGGCTTCCAACAAATTGAATGTGCCGACCACATTCGTGTGAATAAAATCACCGGGTCCGCTGATGGATCGGTCCACGTGCGATTCCGCTGCCAGATGCATCACGTGCGTGATGGAATATTTCTGCATCACGTCCAACACCGCGGCCTTGTCCCGCAAATCCACCTTTTCGAAGACGTATTTTGGATGCTGCGAAACCTTTTCGAGGTTCACGAGATGCCCGGCGTAGGTGAGGCAATCCAGATTGACCAGGCGCGTGACTTCCGGCCGGTCAATCACGTGATGGATGACATTGGAGCCAATGAACCCGGCGCCGCCAGTAATCAACAAATTCATGTTTTCAACTTTCTCGAAATATTAACGAAAGTAAAATGCGATCCCACGCTGGATTGAGTCTCCAAGCCACGTCCAACAATCGACCCGCACCGGAGCCATGAACCGAGACCGGCTTTCGCAGCTCGGGCTAGCGTCTTGGACTGCGGCAGCCCCTCTGCCGCTTTGGTCGACGCGAAAGCGCCAGAGGGCTGGCGCACTCCAAAACCTGGCGGCGCCTGGGGAACTCGGGAGAATCATTTGATGTTCGGCGTTCGACGTTGGATGTTCGATGTTCCCATCCCCCTCATTTCAGCCGCTTCGCTTCCGCCACCACTTCATTCAGATAACTGCCGTACTCGCACTTGGGAATGCCCGCCGCCAGCTTCTCCAGTTGTTCGAGCGAGAGAAATCCCTTGCGAAACGCCGCCTCTTCCGGGCAACCAATCTTGACACCCTGCCGTTTCTCAATCGTCTGCACATAGGCCGACGCCTCGTGCAGGCTGCTACTGGTGCCCGCGTCCAGCCACGCAAAACCGCGGCTCAGCCGATGCACGCGCAACTTGCCGCGCCGCAGGTATTCCACATTCACATCCGTGATCTCCAACTCGCCGCGCGCGGACGGCTTCAGGTTTTTCGCGATCGACACCACATCGTTGTCGTAGAGATAAAGTCCCGGCACCGCGTAATTGCTCTTGGGCTGCTTCGGCTTTTCTTCAATTGAAATTGCGTGACCGTTTGCGTCGAACTCCACCACGCCGTAACGTTCCGGGTCTTGCACATGATAACCGAAGATCGTCGCGCCGGTTTTGAAATCGGCGAACGCCTTGTAAAAATTATCGCTCCCGTAAAAAACGTTGTCGCCGAGAATCAGAGTCACCGCATCCTTCCCGATGAATGATTCCGCAATTAAAAACGCCTGCGCGATGCCTGCCGGATTCGCCTGCTGGCGGTATTCGATTTTCAGCCCCCACGCCTTGCCATCGCCGAGCAACCGCTCGAATCGCGGCAAATCCTGCGGCGTGGAAATCAGGCAGAACTCGCGCACGCCGCCCTCAATGAGCGTCGTCAGCGGATAATAAACCATCGGCTTGTCGAACACCGGCTGCAATTGCTTGCTCGCCACCAGCGTGAGTGGATACAAGCGGGAGCCAGCGCCGCCGGCAAGGATGATGCCTTTCATTTTTGCAGAAGGTAAAAGCTAGGAAGCCGCTTGCCAAGGCAGATGACACAGGGCCTTCAGCCTTT